>DASSWY010000301.1:0-4657 GCA_035704325.1 Microcella sp.
CTCCGTCGCGGGGCGGGCTCGGGATGCTCGGGGCGTCATTGCCCATGTGCGTCACCTCGGCCGCGCGGTACTCGGATGGCCGCTAGCGGCCGAGGAATTTCTGCAGGGCCTCAAGCTCTTCGGGGCTCGGGGTCTGCGTGCCACCGGCGGCTGCTCCGCCCCCGCCGAGACCGAAGCCGGAGCCCGTCGATGTCGCGCCGGAGGCACCGCCCTGCGCCTTCGCCGCCTCCTCGGCGGCGCGCTTCGCAGGGTTGCCCGAGCGCGAGCCCGCCTTGCCCTTCTTCTTTGCCGCCTTGCGGGCGCTTCGGGCACCGGGCCCGCCGCCCATGCCGAGCGGACCCATGCCCGGGATCTGCGGCATGCCGCCCTTGGCAACGGTCTTCATCATCTTGGCGGCCTGCTCGAAGCGGATCACGAGCTGGTTGACCTCGGTGACCGTCGTGCCCGAACCCTTCGCAATGCGCAGACGCCGCGAGCCGTTGAGGAGCTTCGGCAGGCGCCGCTCGGCGGGCGTCATCGAGCGGATGATCGCCTCGGTGCGCGTCAACTCGGACTCGTCGAAGTTGTCGAGCTGCTCTTTCATGCCGCGGGCGCCGGGCAGCATGCCGAGCATTCCCTTGATCGAGCCCATGTTCTTCAACTGCTGCATCTGCTCGAGGAAGTCTTCGAGCGTGAAGCTGTCGGTCGCGAACTTCTCGGCCGTCGCGCGGGCCTGGTCTTCGTCAAAGGCTTTCTGCGCCTGCTCGATGAGCGTGAGGATGTCACCGAGGTCGAGGATGCGGCTCGCCATGCGGTCGGGGTAGAAGGGCTCGAAGTCGTCGAGTCCCTCGCCGGTCGAGGCGAACATGATGGGGCGGCCCGTGACGCTCGCGACGCTGAGCGCGGCACCGCCGCGCGCGTCGCCATCCAGCTTCGACAGCACCACGCCCGTGAAGTCGACGCCCTCCTGGAACGCCTGCGCGGTCGCGACGGCGTCTTGACCGATCATCGCGTCGATGACGAAGAGGACCTCATCGGGATCGACGGCTTTCCGGATGCTCGCCGCCTGCTTCATGAGTTCGGCATCGACACCGAGGCGGCCGGCCGTGTCGACGATCACCACGTCGTGCTGACGGTCGCGCGCGACCTTCATCGCGTCTTTCGCGACGCGGACCGGGTCGCCGACACCGTTGCCCGGCTCGGGCGCGTAGACGGCGGCGCCAGCCTGCTCGCCGACCACCTGCAGCTGCTGCACGGCGTTCGGGCGCTGCAGGTCGGCGGCGACGAGCATCGGGGTGTGCCCATCGTTCTTCAGCCACTTGGCGAGCTTGCCCGCGAGCGTCGTCTTGCCGGCACCCTGCAGGCCCGCCAGCATGATGACGGTCGGGCCCGACTTCGCGAACTGCAGGCGACGCTGCTCGCCGCCGAGGATCGTGACGAGCTCGTCGTTGACGATCTTCACGACCTGCTGGGCCGGGTTGAGGGCCTTGTTGACCTCGTCGCCCAGGGCACGCTCGCGCACCCGGCCCGTGAAGTCTTTGACGACCGGAAGCGCCACGTCGGCGTCGAGGAGCGCGCGCCGGATCTCGCGCACCGTGCCGTCGACGTCGGCGGGGCTGAGCTTGCCCTTCGTGCGCAGGGCGCTGAAGGTCTGAGTAAGCCGGTCGGAGAGCGTGCCGAAAGTCGCCATAGTGCCGCCCATTCTAAGTGGGCCGTTCTCGGTGCTCGTGGCGCGCATCCTGAGTGCGGTGCGCGCGAATGCGCGAAACGCGCGTTACGGAACGAGACTCTGCGCGAAGACGTGAGGCGTGAAGCCGGTGAGGTCGCCGATGCCCTCGCCCTGCCCGATCAGCTTGATGGGGATGCCCGTCTGCTGCTGCACCCGCAGCACGAAGCCGCCCTTGGCGCTGCCGTCGAGCTTCGTGACGACAAGGCCGGTGACCCCGGCGTGCTCGATGAAGGCCTCGGCCTGCGCCACGCCGTTTTGCCCCGTCGTGCCGTCGAGCACCAAGAGCACCTCGGCGATCGGCGCGAGCTTCTCGACGACGCGGCGTACCTTCGCCAGCTCGTCCATGAGCCCGGCCTTCGTTTGCAGCCGACCCGCCGTGTCGATGATCGCGATGTCGGTGCCGTCGGCGATGGCACGCTCGACCGTTTGATACGCGACACTCGCCGGGTCTTGGCCCTGCTGCTGGGGGCGCACCACGCTCGCTCCGGCACGCTCGGCCCACGTCGCGAGCTGGTCGACGGCTGCCGCGCGGAAGGTGTCAGCGGCGCCCACCACCACCGTGCGCTGGTAGCCGGTCAAGAACTTGGCGAACTTGCCGATCGTCGTCGTTTTGCCGACGCCGTTCACACCAACAACGAGCACCACCGCGGGTCGCTCGCTGAGGCGGAGGGTCGGGTCGTAGGCGGCGAGGCGTTCTTCGATCGTCTCGCGCAAGAGGCGCTTCACGTCGCGCGGATCGGTGATGCGCAGACGCTCGACCTCGCTGCGCAGGTGATCGAGAATCTCGTCGCTCAGGTCGGGGCCGAAGTCGGCACCGATCAGCGCGGCTTCGAGGTCGTCCCACATCTCGTCGTCGACGACGGGGGTGGTGAACAGCCCGCGAAGGGCGCCCCCGAGACTCCAGCTGCGCTCTGCCATGCGCTCCAGGCTAGTGGGGAGCCGCACCCACCTCGCCGCCGCCCACCCACGCCGGTGCACCGTTTGGCGAGTTGTCGCCCCATCTGCCATCACGAAAGGACGACGACTCGCCACAACCCGAGTAGGGAGAGGCGCGGAGCGACACGCGACGGGGGTGGATAGCGGCCAGGTCATGGCAGAAATGCCGGTATCGCGAGCTCCCGACACCGCACGGGGCCACGCCAGCCGCGTGCGCGCAATCGACGATCCACTCTCGCGATGAGCTCACGTGTCGACGAGTAAACGTCTGTCCGCGTCGCGCGAATCGTCGACCAACCGACGTCGTGGTAGCGGTCGAAGCGACGCACGTCGTGCGCGAACTGTCGATCGTCGGTGCGGTGATGGTCCCCTTCGTACTCGACGAGAACGTTCCACTCGGGCCACGCCAGATCGGGAGTCGCGCTCCATCCGGCGCCCCGGATCGAGAATCCGACGACGGGCTCCGGGAAGCCGGCGCCCGCAAGGATCAGCCGCAATAAGGTTTCCGATCGCGAACCGACACCCGGGCGGGAGGACGCGAGCGCCTCCCGTAGCCGTCGAACACCCCACAGACCCGGATGCTCGCGCAGCGCGGTGAGAACAGCATCCACATCACAATCACCGCCCGATCGCCCGTCCACGGCGACGCGCCGCGCGGAATCAATCGCCGCGATGAGGTTCGGCAGCGAGAGCAGGGACGCCAGGCCGAGAAGAATTCGGGTGTCTGAAACGAACGGCAGCTCGACCGCGTGGTCGGGGGCGGTCGCCAGTCGCGTCAACACCGCGTCGCCGGGTATCGCCCGCATGCTGTGGCCACAGATACCCACCCCCGTCGGCGCGCGATGGGGAGCCGGAACCGTGAGATGGATGCGATCACGCCGCGCTGCGAGCGGCAAAGACCACCCGCGCAATTCGGCAGCCGTGGTGTGGGAGAGCGCAACAGCACGCCCGCCACGCAGACATGCCGCCCAGGCCCGCAGCACACGATCGTCACTGCGTTGGGCGGGCAGACGCACTCCCCGGTGAGGGGCAGCGAAGTCATCGAGGCGGGCGCGCTTTGCCGTGATACCGGGCGCACCGGCGGCCGTGACGGCTAGCGGAAAAAGCTGAGCTGCATCGGGAAGTGGCGACCGGGGATGGGGCATACCCGGAGGTTGCCTGCGCGCCGCACGCCGCGCATCCGATCGTCACGATCCGTGGATTGGCGAGTTGTTGCCCTCGTCGGGGAGGGGAAGCGGCGACAAGTCGCCAATCCGTGGGGAATAGACGCGGGGCGGGGGCGCAGCTCGACACGCGAGGGAGCGCGGTGGCAGAAAGCTTCGGCTACGCCTTCATGCGCTCGTAAATCTTCTTGCAGTCGGGGCACACCGGGAACTTCTCGGGGTCACGGCCCGGGGTCCACTTTTTGCCGCAGAGTGCCCGCACCGGCTTGCCCGTCAGGGCAGACTCGAGAATCTTGTCTTTGGGCACATAGTGCGAAAAACGCTCGTGGTCGCCGTCTTCGAGTTGCTCGCCCTCGAGCAGCTTCTCGAGCTCGCGATCGAGGACGTCAACCCCGCCACCCTGACCCGCATCGTCCGTTGTCGCCATGAACGAATTCTACCGGCGAAAGCGCTACGTGCGCTGGGTGAGCGTGAGCAGTTCGGGTGCCCGACGGCGATAGACCTGGCCGCCAACCGCGACACCGAGCACGAGCATGCCGATGCCCGTCGCCACACCAGCGATGCCCGCAAGCGGCGACCACATCGCGTCCGTCGTGACGCCCCACCACGCCACGACCATCGTGGGCGACATGAACCCGAGGGTCGCGACAAGCGCACCAGCCTGCGCCCAGGTGGCGCGTGACCCGGTCAGCGGCGGCTGATCGAATGGCCCCGCTCCGGGCCGTGCTGCCGGATACGGCGCGAGCGCCGAGACCACGCTCGCCACACCCAGGCCGGTCAGGAGCAGGCCGAGACTGACCCCCGCCACGAGTTCAAACCCGCTCGCCACACCCGACCACAGAGCGAACAG
>DASSWY010000314.1:0-3540 GCA_035704325.1 Microcella sp.
CGAGGGTGAAGGTCCAGAACACGAAGCCGACGACGTTGATGCGGTAGGCGAGCGATTCGAGCGTGGATGCGCCGGGCACGGTGTCAAGGAAGCGCAGGCCCGCGGTCTTGCGCACCTCGCGCTGCTGGCGCAGCAACTGCATGACCGACAGGCCCGCGCCGATCGCGAAAAAGCCGGTCGCCAACGACGCGACGAGAACATGGATGACCAGCCAGGCCGACTGCAGGGCCGGCGGCGTCGGCACGACGTCGACGTAGAAATTGACGGTGACGATGCCGAGGGCGAGCACGGTGAAGCCGGTGATGTAGGCGCCGAGGTAGCGCACGTCCTTCCAGAGCTGCACGCCGAGGAAGGTTCCCATGCCGAGCAGCGTGGCCGTCAGACCGAATTCGAACATGTTCGACCACGGCACGCGGTCGGCGGCGATGCCGCGGGTGAGGGTCGCGGCGAGGTGCAGAACCCAGGCGAAGATCGCGAGCACGAACGCGACGCGCTGGTAGACGGTGGCGCCGCCGCGCGAGCCGTCCTTCTGTTCCGGAAGGAGCGCATCCTCTCGATCGAGCAGCGCGGTGCCGCCCGAACCGGATGCGACACTCGCGGACGCGCCAACGGTCGCCTTCGCGGGCGCCTCGGCCGAGCGCTTCGCGAGGTCGAGCGTGAACGCGATGAAGGCAAGGGTGTAGATGCCCATCGCCGAGTAGACGGCGACGAGCGAGAGGCTGGCGAGGTTCTCCATCACGGGCTCCATGGTAGGCGGGGTTACTGGGATGCAGCCGGGGTCGCGTCGGCCCGCTCGAGGCGGCCGCCCAGGCGATCGAGGTGCTCGGTGGCGACGCGGTCGACCGCGTCGTCGAGGTTCGGGTCGTCGCCGCGCGCGAGGCCGGCGTACTGAAGTCGCACGCCGTCGGCGGCGGCCTCGGCGGTGATCCAGACGCGGCGGCGGGGCACGAAGAGGCTCACGATGAGCCCGCCGATGGCGAGCACGCTCGAGATGAACACGCCGGCCTGCGTCGGGTCGTGGTGGAAATCGAGCGAGACGAAGCGCGGCAGCGCCGTGAACTCAACGGTGCCGTACCCGTTCGGCAACTCGGCGCTCTGCCCGAGGCCGAGAATGATCGACTCGTTGCCGGTGTCGCCACCCGTCACCTGCTCGAGCTCGTCGACGTCGAGGGCGTAGGCGTTGCGCGGCACGCCATCGTCGAGGCCGAGGTCGCCGACGAAGACGTTGAGCGTGAGCACCGGGTTGTCGGGCTCGGGGTAAATGCTCGACAGCGCGCCGCTCTCGAGCTGGATCGCCGACGGATAGAAAAAGCCGACCATTCCCACCTGCTCAGGCAGGCCGTCTGGCACCTTGACGATACCGAGGCTGGTCAGGGTGGCACTCTGCGGAAGGAACGCGACAGCTTCGTCAAACACAACGTTGCCGTCCGCATCGCGGACCGTGATGACCGGGGCGAAGCCATTGCCGAGCAGGTAGGCGCGCATGCCCCCGATGTCGACCGGCTGGTTGACCTTGATCTGCTCCTGACGCGTCTCACCGTTTTCGGTGATCGTCACGTCTGCCGTGAAGTCGAGCGCCTGCGGGGCGAGCGTCTCGCGGTCGGCCGTGTAGACGGGGGTGAACTCGTCGAGCCGCACCGCGAATGGGTCGAGCTGGGTCTCGTCGAAGAAGCGGCTCGCCGTGAATGAGTCGTAGCTCGTGAGCTGGTTCACGAAGGTTTGGCCCTCGACAATCACGCGCTGCCCGTTGTATCCGAAGCCCCCCGCGAAGCCGACCGTCGCCAGCACGCCGACGAGCGCCATGTGGAAGATGAGGTTGCCCGTCTCGCGGGCGTAGCCGCGCTCGGCCGACAGCGAGTCGCCGTACCGCTCGACGCGGAAGCGCTGGCCGCGCAGCACCGCCTCGCCGGCCGCGAGCGCCTCGTCAACCGAGCCGCGAGCATCCGCCTCGCGATAGCCGACGAGGCGCTTGAGGCGCGCCGGAGTCTTCGGCGGCCGCGAGCGCAGCGCCTTCCAGTGGTGCACCGTGCGCGGAATGATGCAGCCGATGAGCGAGACGAACAGCAGCAGGTAGATGGCGCTGAACCACACCGAGGTGAAGGTGTCAAACAGCTGCAGAGCGTCGAGAATCTCGAACAGCTCGGGGTCGGTGCGCTCGAATTCAACGACCCCGTTCGGGTTCGACGAGCGCTGCGGCACGAGCGACCCCGGAATCGCGGCGACCGCGAGCAGCAGCAGCAACACGAGCGCAGTGCGCATGCTCGTGAGCTGGCGCCAGACGAATCGTGCCCAGCCGACAGGGCCCAGGCGCGGCTGAACCGGGCCGTCGCTCGAGCGCTCGGTGCGATCCTCGACCGCGGCGCCCGTGCGCGTGCGCGGGCCGCTGCCGTCGTCGTAATCAGAGGGGCGTAACGGTTCCACCGATCACCGATCCCAGGCTCGAAACGAAGAGGGACCACAGGCCCGTCACCATCGCAATACCGATGGCGATGAGCAGGCCACCCCCGATCAGGTTGATGACGCGCACGTTGCGCTTGAGCCACGCGGCCGCGCCGGTCGCCCAGCGGAAGCCGAAGGCGAGCAGCAGGAAGGGCACGCCGAGGCCGACGCAGTACAGCAGGCCGATGAGCGCCGCGCGCCCGATGTCGCCCTCGTTGATGACCAGCGCGTTGACGGCGATGAGGGTCGGGCCGATGCAGGGCACCCAGCCGAGGCCGAACACGATGCCGAGCACGGGCGCGCCACCGAGGCCCGCCGCGGCCGTGAGCTTGGGGCGCACGGTGCGCTGCAGGAACGACACCTGGCCGACGAACACCAGCCCCATGAGAATCACGATGACCCCCGCAATGCGGGTGATCAGGTCGAGCTGCGACTGCAGCAGCAGCCCCGCGGTCGCGAACACGATCGAGAACGCAACGAAAACGACGCTGAAGCCGAGGATGAACAGACCCACCCCGAGCAGCAGGCGGCTGCGCTCGCGGGCGTTCTCGACGGGGCGGGTGAAACCGCCGACGTAGGCGAGATACCCGGGCACGAGCGGCAGCACGCAGGGCGACGCGAAGGCGAGGAACCCGGCGGCGAGCGCGATCGGCATCGCGAGCAGTAGGTTGCCGCTCAGCACGATCTCGCCGATGGGGTTGACCACGGCGATGACCTAGCTCTCGGCTTCGGCGAGCGTATCGCTGATCATGGCGCGCAGCGTCGACGGCTCGGTGAGCAGGCCCGAAATGCGGGCAGCGACGCGGCCCTGCTGGTCGAGCACGAGGGTCGTCGGCACGGCGTTCGGGGCGACCTCTCCGGCGAACGCGAGGCGCACGGCGGCGTCGTCGCGGTCGAGGATCGACGGGTAGGTGATGCCGAACTCCTCGGCGAACGTCAGCGCGGTGCCCACGCCGTCACGAATGTTGACGCCGACGAACTGCACGCCGTCGGGCTGGAACTCTTGCCAGATGGCCTCGAGGTCGGCCGCCTCGACGCGGCACGGCGGGCAGGCGGCGTACCAGAAGTTGACGACGACGACCTGACCGGCGAAGTCATCGC
>DASSWY010000336.1:0-2433 GCA_035704325.1 Microcella sp.
AAGCCTCCGACGCCGAACTGCAGCCCGTCGAGCCCGGCCTCGCCGGCGGCGCGGGCGGCCTCGGCCTGCTCCCGCGCGCGGAGCACCCGAGCCGGCTCGATCTCGATTCCGGTGACCCGCGCATCCGCCCGCACCTGGCGAAGCCGAAAAAGCAGTTCCCGCGCCGTCCACCACGACGCCCCGTAGCCGAGGTCGACCGCGTGCGGCACCGTCGCCTGCCGCCATGCGGGGTGCGCGGCGATGAAGCGGTCCATGCGGCGCAGGCGGTTCACCCCGGTCGTGCCCCGCGTCACCCGTCCGTCGACCATGCGCCCATTCTGGATGCTCGCGCGCGTTCGCGAAGACCCCGCCCGTCGCGCTCGCCCCGCCCAGCAACCCTCGCCGCGCTCTCGCTAGGCTTGAGCCCATGACGCACACGCTGATCCTGCTCCGCCACGGTCACTCTGTCTGGAACGAGAAGAACATCTTCACCGGATGGGTCGACGTCGAACTCACCGAGCAGGGCCGCGAAGAGGGCCGCCGCGCCGGTCAGCTCATCAAAGAGTCTGGTCTCGCCCCGCGCGTGCTGTACACGAGCCTGCTGAAGCGTGCGATTCACACGGCCAACCTCGCCCTCGAGGAGGCCGACCTCGACTGGCTGCCCGTGAAGCGCAGCTGGCGCCTCAACGAGCGCCACTACGGCGCCCTGCAGGGCCTCAACAAGGCCGAAACCCTCGAACAGCACGGCGAAGAGCTCTTCATGACGTGGCGCCGCAGCTTCGACACCCCGCCGCCCGTGCTCGCTGACGACGCCGAGTACAGCCAGGTGCACGACCCCCGTTACGTGGGCATCGACGGCGAGGTGCCCCGCACCGAGAGCCTGAAGCTGGTCATCGACCGCATGCTGCCCTACTGGGAGTCGGACATCACGAAAGACCTGGCGGCCGGCAACACGGTGCTCGTCACGGCGCACGGCAACTCGCTGCGCGCGCTCGTGAAGCACCTCGACGGCATCAGCGATGACGACATCGCTGGCCTCAACATCCCCACCGGCATCCCGCTCGTCTACGAGCTGGGCGACGACTTCATGCCCGTGAAGCCCGCCGAGTACCTCGAACCCGAGGCCGCCGCGGCCGGCGCCGCCGCGGTCGCGAGCCAGGGTAAGAAGTAGCGGCGAGGCGCAGAGCAGACGCCCCCCGTGCTGCACTTCGCGGTCGTCGCGTTCCTCGACGAAGTCGCCCTCGGCGACGAGCTGCCCCTCGATGACCTGCCACCGCACGTCGTGCTGCTTGACCGCGCCATGACCGAGGCCGACCTGGGCCAGGTCACGGCCGAGGTGGAGCTCGCGTACGCCAGTCACGGGCCCTTCGAGGCCACGGGAGGCGACGACGACGAATTGGGTGAGGATGCGCGCCCCGCCACGCTGCTCAACGACGACGGTTCGCTGACGCGCGCGCACCGCACCCTGGTCATGGGTCTGCGCGAGCTGGGAGTGCGCGTCGCCGACCCGACGCTGGCGGGCCTGGGCTACCTGCCCCACGTGCCGGTACCCGAGAGTTACGACCGCGTCGATCGCGGCGATCGCCTCGAGCTGCGCAGTGTCGCCGTGCTCGAACTCGCCCCGGCCGTGGGTGGCCGCGCCGGCGAGCTCGTCACGGCGCGCGTCGCCGAGCAGTTTCCGCTGATCTAGCGCCGCGGGCGGCTCAGCGCGAGTGCTTAGGCGTCGGCCGGAACCCAGTCGCCGGTCGCCAGGTACTGCACCTTCTTGGCGATCGAGACGGCGTGGTCGGCGAAGCGCTCGTGGTAGCGCGAGGCGAGCGTGGCGTCGACCGTGTCGATCGCCTCGCCCTTCCAGGTTTCGCCCAGCACCTTGTCGAACACGCTGAGGTGCAGCGCGTCGACCTTGTCGTCGTCGTTGCGAATTTCTTCGGCGAGTGCCACGTCTTCGGTGCGCAGCAGCTCGACGAGCTTGCGCGCAATGGCGACGTCGACGGCGCCCATCTCAACGAAGGTGGGGCGCAGGCTCTTCGGCACGACCTTGTCGGGGAACCGGTAGCGCGACAGCTGCGCGATGTGCTCGGCCATGTCGCCCATGCGCTCGAGTGACGCGCTGATGCGCAGGGCGCTGACGACGATGCGCAGGTCGCGGGCGACCGGCTGCTGGCGGGCGAGGATGTTGATGGCGAGCTCATCGAGTTCGGCCGCGGCGTGGTCGATCTTGTCGTCGTCTTCGATCACCTGTTCGGCGAGCGCGACGTTCACCTCGTTGAAGGCGCGGGTGGCGTTGTCGATCGATTCGGCGACCAGCGTGGCGATCTCGACGAGGCGCTCTTGCACCTGGGCCAGTTCTTGCTGGAAAACTTCGCGCATCGGACTCGTCCTCGTCTCAAGTAGGGGGTCGTGCACAGACCCGCCCACAGTGTCCGGCTCAGGTAAACGCGGGGTGTCTGAGCG
>DASSWY010000353.1:0-2253 GCA_035704325.1 Microcella sp.
CCGGACCCACGCGCCGCGCCACCGGAGCGCCGGCTCGGTCGCCGGGTAGTCGGTGCGGGCATGGGCGCCGCGCGACTCCCGCCGCGCTCGCGCAGCTTCGGCGGTGAGGCGAGCGAGCGGCAGTAGCCGTGCGGCGAGGGCGTCGGCGGGCCGCGCATCCGCAAGTTCGCGGGCAAGTTCACTCATCGTCGACTCGTCGCGGAGGAGCCCCAGGGCATCCCACCCGCGGTCGCGGAGGTAGTCGCCGGTCACGGGGATCGTGCCGTTTCGCAGCGCATCGGCTGCATCGAGGCCGCCACTCAGGCGCGTCGGCACGGCGGCCGTCAGATCGTCGTCACCTCGTTGGTCCTGAGTTGTTGACACGGCGGGGGTGGGCAGCGACGGCGCCGCAGCGGCGGGGGCCGCGGCGAGAAGGTCGCCCGCCCGCCAGCCGACGACAAGGGCCTCGAGCAGCGAGTTCGACGCCAGGCGGTTCGCTCCGTGCACTCCCGTTGACCCGGTTTCGCCCACAGCGAACAGACCCGCAACCGTGGTACGACCGCTCATATCGGTCAGCAGCCCGCCCATCGCGTAGTGAGCGGCGGGCGTCACGGGCACCGGCTCGCGGGTCCAGTCAAAGCCGGCCGCCCGCACCAGTCGGTCGATCGTCGGGAAGCGCTCGCGCAACACCCCGGCACCGAGGGCGGTCGCGTCGAGCAGCACCGGGGCCCCGCCCTGCTCGCGCATCTGCGCCGCGATCGCGCGGGCCACGACATCGCGCGGCGCGAGCTCTGCCCGCGGGTCGTGCCCCGCACCCGTCAGAAAGCGTCGGCCCGCCGCGTCGAGCAGCACGGCCCCCTCGCCGCGCACGGCCTCGGAGACGAGACCGCCGCCGGGCAGCACCGTCGGATGAAACTGCACGAACTCGAGGTCAACGACCGCGGCACCCGCGGCGTAACCGAGCACCACCCCGTCTCCGGTCGCCACGGGCGGGTTCGTGGTGTGCCGGTAGAGCTGACCGTTGCCGCCGGTGGCGAGCACCACGGCGTCGGCGGCGAGGCGCTCAACCGGCGCATCCGCCCCCGGGTGCGCCCCGGTCGCGGTCGGGCTCGGCACGACGTCGACCGCGCACACGCGACCCTCGCCGCCGCGCACAATCGCGACGGCCGTCGTGTGCTCGCGCACGTGCATCCGCCCCTGTGCGCGGGCCGCGTCGAGCGCGCCCGCCAGCGCGGATTCGATGATGCGGCCCGTCGCGTCGCCTCCGGCGTGCAGCACGCGGGCGACCGAATGGGCGGCCTCGAGGCCGCGCGCCCAACCGAGCGGCCCGGCGGCTGAGCCGGTTGACGCGCCGGAGACCCGATCGAACTCGACACCCAGCGCCACCAGGTCGTGAAGCCGCGCGGCTCCCTCGCGCGCGAGCAGCCGCACGGCCTCGGGATCGCTGAGCCCCGCACCGGCCGCGAGCGTGTCGCGTGCATGCAACTCAGGACTATCGTCAGCGAACACAGCGGCCGCGATTCCGCCCTGCGCCCACGCCGTCGACCCGGCGGTCAGCTCGGCCTTCGTCACGAGCGTCACGTCGTGCGAGCGCGCCGCACGCAAAGCGCTGATCAGCCCGGCAATGCCGCTGCCGATCACGACGACGTGTCCCATGACGATCTCTTTCCGAATGAGCGACGCGGCTCAGTCGCGCGGCTTCGCAGCGAGCATGCGCTCGAGCGCCACGCGCGCTTCGTCCTGAATTGTTGACGCGACGACGATCTCGTTGACGACGCGGCCGGCGACGAGCTCCTCCAGCACCCAGGCGAGGTAGCCGGGGTGAATGCGGTACATGGTCGAGCACGGGCAGATGACGGGGTCGAGGCAGAAGATCGTGTGCTGCGGGTACTCGGCGGCAAGCCGGTTCACCATGTTCACCTCGGTGCCGATCGCGAAGGTCGTCGGCTCGGTGGCGCCCGCAACAGCCCGCCGGATGTAGTCGGTCGAGCCGGCCTCGTCGGCCGCGTCGACGACCGGCATCGGGCACTCGGGGTGCACCACGACCCGCACGTCGGGGTAGTCGGCGCGCGCCTTCTCGATCTGCTCGACCGTGAAGCGCTTGTGCACACTGCAGAACCCGTGCCACAGCACGACCCGCGCGTCGAGCAGCTCGTCGTGCGTCGAGCCGCCGAGGGGCTTGCGCGGGTTCCACATCGGCATCTGCTCGAGCGGCACCCCCATCGCCTTCGCGGTGTTGCGCCCGAGGTGCTGGTCGGGGAAGAACAGCACGCG
>DASSWY010000008.1:0-7886 GCA_035704325.1 Microcella sp.
GGCACATTGATGCCGACCATGCCGACGGTCACCTCGTTCTGGAAGCGGCGGGCCGCCCCGCCGTCGTTCGTGAAGATGGCGGTGCCGTTGCCGAAGCGCGAGGCGTTGATGAGGGCGAGACCTTCGTCATAGGTCTTCACGCGCACGACCGAGAGCACGGGGCCGAAGATCTCCTCCGTGTACACGCGCGAGGTGGTGGGCACGTTGTCGATGAGTGTCGGGCCGAGCCAGAAGCCGTCGGCCGCGCCGTCGACCTCGATGCCACGGCCGTCGACGACGATGGTCGCGCCGTCTTCCTCGGCCACGTCGAGGTAGCCGGCGACCTTGTCGCGGTGCTCCTTCGTGATAAGCGGGCCCATGTCGCAGTTGCGGGTGCCGTCGCCGACTTTCAGGGTCGCCATGCGTTCGCGCACCTTTGCGATGAGCTCGTCGGCGACGGGCTCGACGGCAACCACGACCGAGATGGCCATGCAGCGCTCACCAGCCGAGCCGAAGCCGGCATTGACGGCCGAGTCGGCGACGAGGTCGAGGTCGGCGTCAGGCAGCACCAGCATGTGGTTCTTCGCGCCGCCGAGGGCCTGAACGCGCTTGCCGTTTGCGGTACCGCGCTCGTAGATGTACTGCGCGATGGGGGTCGAGCCGACGAAGCTGATGGCCGCGACGTCGGGGTTGTCGAGCAGCGCGTCGACGCTCTCCTTGTCGCCGTTGACGACGTTGAAGACACCGGCGGGCAGGCCCACTTCGCTGAACAGCTCGGCCATCCAGATCGCGGCCGAGGGGTCCTTTTCGCTCGGCTTCAGGACGACCGTGTTGCCGGCGGCGATCGCCAGCGGGAAGAACCACAGCGGCACCATGGCCGGGAAGTTGAAGGGGCTGATGATGCCCACGACGCCGACGGGCTGCTTGATCGAGTAGACGTCGACGCCGGTGGACACCGACTCGCTGTACTCGCCCTTCATGAGCTGCGGAATCGACGTCGCGAGCTCGATGACCTCCATACCGCGGGCGATCTCACCAAGGGCGTCGGAGGTGACCTTGCCGTGCTCGGCGGTGATGATCGCGGCGAGCTCGTTCTTGCGCGCGTTCATCGCCTCGCGGAAGGCGAACATGATCTGCTGACGCTTCGCAAGGCTCATGCCGGCCCAGCCGGGCAGCGCGTCCTTCGCGGCGGCGACGGCCAGGTCGAGGTCGGCCTTCGTCGCGAGCGCCACCTCGCGGGCGACGGCGCCCTGGGCGGGGTTGTAGACGGGGGCGGTGCGGGTCGAGGTGCCGGCGAACGCGGCCCCGTTGACGTAGTGCTGAACGATCGACATTTCTCTCCCGAGGTCTCGGCGCGCGTCAGCGCGCTGCTGCCAGTGTGCGCGACGTGCGGTCTGCGTTCAAGGGCCAAGCACGCGCATCCGATGTGCAAAAACGCAGATTCTGGATGCGCGCGGCGCGCCGTCCGCGGGACGGGCGCGTCAGCCGCCCGGCAAGAGCTCGGCGCGACGCTCCCAGACCGCCCGAAACAGCGCATCCCGCACGATGCCGACCGCCCCCACCGCCGGGCTTTCGGGCCTGGACGACAGGGTGAAGCGCAGCCGAAACTCGACCTCGCCGGGCAGCACGGGCACGAGCGTGGGGTCACCCTCGGCCATGAACGCGTGCACGAGGCCGATGCCGGCGCCCGCGCGCACCGCCTCGTACTGGGCGAACACGTTCGTCGACGCAAAGCCGGTGCGCATGCCGCCGAGCACGGGCGCGAGGTCGAGCTCTTGCACCGTGAGCAGGGCGTCGACGTAGAAGATCAGCTCGTGCCCGGCGAGGTCGGCGACGCTCGCGATCGGCGGATGCGCGGCGAGGTACGCGGGGCTCGCGTAGAGGCGCAGCGCGTAGTCGGTGAGTGCCTCGGCGCGCACCCGCGCGCCCGTCGTCTGCCCGATGGTGACGGCGAGATCGAAGCCCGATCCGCGCAGGCTGAGGGGCCGCGTCGAGGTCACCAATTCGATCGAGATGCCCGGATGCGCGGACCGAACGCCCGCAAGCGCCGGCGCGATGATCAGTGAGCCGAAGCCGTCGGGCGCCGCGATGCGCACGGTGCCCCGCACGGTGGGGTCACCCTCGGCAATGGCCTGCACCTGATCAAGCACGTCGTCGAGCGCTGCGGACCGCTCGACCACCTCGCGGCCGAGCGTCGTCAGCTGCCAGCCGTCGGCGCCGCGGTCGAGCAGGCGTGCGCCGAGAGCGGCCTCGAGGCGGTCGAGCCGGCGCCGCACGGTCGTGTGGTCGATGCCGAGCAGGTCGGCGGCCGCGGTGAGCCGGCCGAGCCGGGCCACGGCGTTCAGCACGCGGAGGTCGTCGGCGCTCAGCTCGGGGCGGCGCGGCGTGCTCGGCATGACGCCACCCTACGGCGCGCGTGCGGGCGAGACAGCGATGTCGGCGGTGCCTGCGAGAGTGGGGTCATGGAGTTCCTTCTTCCCCTGCTCATCGGTGTCGTTCTCGGCGGTGTGGTTGGCGTCGTCGTCGGCCTGTTCCTCGGGCGCCGCGGTGCCGCCCCCGCCGGCGATGACCCGGCCGTCGTCGCCGCGCGGCACGAGGCCACGCTTGCCCAGGTGCGGGCCGACGAGGCCGCGCTGCGAGCACAGCTGACGGCGGAGCTCGCGGGCCTGACCGCCACGACCGAGGGCCTGCGCGAGCAGGTCACCCAGGCTCAGCAGGCCCACCGCGAGTTTGTCGAGCGCACGCAGGCCGAGCAGCGCGCTCGAGAAGAGCGCGAGCGCGCTGACAGCAAGGTCTTGCAGGCGCTGACGCCCGTGCAAGAGACGCTGCGCACGATGCAGGCGAAGGTGACCGAGCTCGAGACGCAGCGCAGCCAGCAGCACGGCCAGCTGACCCAGCAGTTGAAGACCGCGACCGAGTCGGAAGAGCGCCTGCGCGCCACCGCCGAGTCGCTCGCGAGCGCCCTGCGGTCGAACAGCGTGCGCGGCGTGTGGGGCGAGACGCAGCTGCGCAACGTCGTCGAGGCGGCGGGTCTCATCGAGCGCGTCGACTTCGACACCCAAGCGAGCATCTCGTCAGATGCGGGGGCCGGCCGCCCCGACATGGTCATTCACCTGCCGGGCGGCAAAAACATCGCCGTCGACGCGAAGGTGCCCTTCAGCGCCTACCTCGAGGCCAGCCAGATCGCGGTGACCGCGACGGGCGATGAGGGGGCACGCCGCGAGGCACTCATGAAGCAGCACGTCAAGGCCGTGCGCTCGCACATTGACGCCCTCGGCTCGAAGGCCTACTGGCAGGGCCTCGACGCCTCGCCCGAGCTCGTCATCGCGTTCATTCCGAGCGAGTCGCTCGTGTCGAGCGCGATGGAGGCCGACCCCGCGATCATGGACTACGCCTTCTCGAAGCGCGTCGCCCTCGCCTCGCCCGTCACCCTCTGGTCGGTGCTGAAGACCGTCGCATTCTCGTGGCAGCAAGACGTGCTCACCGAAGACGCGAAGAAGCTGTTCGACCTCAGCCGCGAGCTCTACGGGCGCCTCGGCACGCTGGCGACCCACATCGAGAAGCTCGGGCGGTCGATCGAGAGCACCGTGAAGAACTACAACGGCTTCGTCGGCTCGATGGAACGCCAGGTGCTGCCGAGCGCGCGCAAGCTGCAGCGCCTCGACGAGTCGACCGTGCTGGGGCCCCTCGCATCCATCGAAGACGGCCCCCGCGAAATCACCGCCATGGAGCTTGTCGACAATCTTCCCGAGCTTCCGGGCCCCGAAACTATCGAGCAGCCGCGAGCCGACTGAAACGTCGTCACGAGCGCGGCTACGATGACGCAACTCGTCGGCGCAATGACGCGCCGGTGTTCCCTTCGGCGAAAGATCAACGATGACCCAACGCCCCTGGCTCGCCCACTACCCGAGCGGCGTCGAGCACGAGCTCGTCAGCCCACCCTTCCGGCATATGCCCGAGCTGTTACGCGCGGCCTGCACGACGTACGAGAGTCAAATCGCGTTCACGCAGTGCATGCCGAACGGCATGAACGGCTCGCTCACCTACGCCGACATCGACGCGCACTCTGACGCCTTTGCGGCGTACCTGCGCGAAGAGCTGAAGCTCGAGGCGGGCGACCGCGTCGCGGTACAAATGCCGAATTGTCTCGCGTTCCCGATCGTCGCCTTCGGCGTTTTCAAGGCCGGCTGCGTGCTCGTCAACACCAACCCGCTGTACACCGCGAGCGAGATGACGCACCAGTTCAGCGACTCCGGCGCCAAGGTGCTGGTCATCATCGACATGTTCGCCGATCGGCTGCCCGAGGTCGTCGCGGCGACACCCATCGAGACGGTCGTGACGGTCCGCATTGCTGAGTTCTTCCCGAAGCCCATCGCGGGCGTGATCCGGCTCGTGCAAAAGGTCTGGAACCGCTCGCTCCCAAAGATCGAGGTCGAGCACACGCCCTTCCAGACCGCGCTCGATCGGGGCCGCGCGACAGCGAACAGTGCCGCGCACTACCTCGACGGGGTCACGCTCGACACCATCGCGGCCCTGCAGTACACGGGTGGCACGACGGGTGTCTCGAAGGGCGCGATGCTCACGCACGGCAACCTGGTGTCGAACACGCTGCAGATGCTGCAGATGCTCGGCTCGAACATTCGGCCCGGCAAAGAAATCGTGCTGACCGCCCTGCCGCTGTACCACATCTTCGCGTTTACGGTGAACCTGATCGGCTTCTTCCACATGGGGGCGCGCAACATTCTGGTGCCGTCTCCGCGACCGCCCGGCAACCTCAAGCGGGCGTTCGAGAACTACAAGATCACCTGGACGACCGGCGTCAACACGCTCTTCAACGCGCTGCTCAACGAGCGCTGGTTCGTCGAAAGCCCGCCGAAGCACCTGGTCGGGTCGGCCGCGGGCGGCATGGCGCTGCACGAGTCTGTCGCGCAGCACTGGCGTGAGGTCACCGGCACGCCGATCGTCGAGGGCTACGGGCTCACCGAGACCTCACCCGTGCTGACCTTCAACCCTCTCGGCGGGCAGGTCAAAGACGGCACCATCGGCATCCCCGTTCCATCGACCGACGTGCGGTGCGTGAAAGACGACGGCACCGATGCCGCCGTCGGCGAACCGGGCGAGCTCGTCGCCCGCGGCCCGCAGGTAATGAAGGGCTACTGGCAGCGCCCCGACGCAACCGCCGAGTCGATGCTCGACGGCTGGTTCCGCACCGGTGACATCGCCGAGATGGACTCTGAGGGCTACTTCACCATCGTCGACCGCAAGAAAGACATGGTGCTCGTCTCGGGCTTCAACGTCTTCCCCAACGAGGTCGAAGAGCGCATCGCCTCGCTTCCCGGCGTGCTCGAGGTCGGTGTCGTCGGAATCCCCGACGAAAAGACCGGCGAAGCCGTGCGCGCCTACGTGGTCGCTGGCGACAAGCCTCCGACCCCCGAGCAGGTCATCGCGCACTGCCGTGAGGCACTCGCCGCATACAAGGTGCCGAAGTCGGTGCGCTTCGTCGACGAGTTGCCGAAGAGCCCCATCGGCAAGATTCTGCGTCGCGAGTTGCGGGCTGAGGCCGTCACGAGCGCAACGGCCAGTATCGAAACCCAGGGAAGGGAGCTGTCGTGATCACCGCGTCCCTCCTCGCGGCGTCGACAACCACCGTGGTCAACGAGCAAGACGTCGTCACCCCGTTCGAGCAGGCGCTGCTCGTGGGCCTCGTGTTTGTCATCATGTTTGGCCTCGGTGCCGGGCTCACGCCCCGCGACTTCCGCTCGGCGCTGCGCCGCCCCTGGGGACTCATCATCGGCTTCGCAACGCAGTTCGGCATCATGCCGCTGTTGGCGTACGTGCTGATCGTTGTCTTCCTCTTCCAACTGCCCATGGAGGTCGCCGGCCCCATCGCGATCGGCGCTCTCCTCATGGGCGCGGTGCCCGCCGGAACAACGTCGAACATTTTCACGTACTTCTCGAAGGGCAACCTCGCGCTCAGCGTGATCATGACGACGAACTCAACCCTCTGGGCGATTGTGATGACGCCGCTCGCGCTGTTCGTCTACGGCAACCTGCTGTTCGATGAGAACTCTGAGCTGCAGATTCCGGTTCTGAACATCGTCGCGACGCTCGCAACCCTGCTGATTCCGGTGATCGGCGGCATGATTCTGCGCCGCTACAGCGCGAACATCGGTGCCTTCATGGAGCTGCTCGGCGGGTTCTTCGGCATCTTCTTCATCGTGTTCCTCATGGCGACGTGGGTGCCGCGCAACTGGGCTCTGCTGACGTCAACGGCATGGCAGACCTACACGGTGGCGATCGGGCTCGGCCTGTTTGGCATCTTCATCGCCTATGCGATCGCGCGCGCGATCCGCTTGCACCCGGCGAACGCGCGCACCATCGGCCTCGAAACGGGTATCCAGAACGGGCCGCTCGCCATCGCGATCGTGCTGCTGACCTTCTCGGGCGCCCCCGAGATTGGCCTGATCTTGATCGTGCCGGCGCTCTACTCGCTGTTCATCGTCATCGTGTCGACCTTCGTGACCATCTGGTTCCGCCGGGCGAACACGGCCGAAGAGCAGAAGATTCCGAACCTGCTGTAGCCGCGCCCGCAGCAGACCCGCGGGCCAGCCGACCCTGGCCGAGCCGGCGAGGGCGGAGTAGCGTCGCGACATGATCGCCACGCGCTTCGCCTTCGCCGGCTTCGCTGTTCCCGACATTGACGCCGCCCACGACTTCTACGGCCGCGTGCTCGGTCTCGACGTCAGCGACGCCGACATGGGCCAGCTGAGCATCGACCTTCCCGGCGGCGGCTGGGTTCTCGTCTATCCCAAGCCCGACCACACGCCCGCCACGTACACCGTGCTCAACCTCGAGGTCGACGACATCGAGGCGGCCGTCGACGCGCTCATCGCGGCGGGCATCGAGCCCGTGCGCTACGAGGGCTTCGATCAGGATGCGCGCGGCATTTCGCGGGGCATCGCACGCAACGAGGGCCCCGACATCGCGTGGATCACCGACCCGGCGGGCAACATCATCTCGGTGCTGCAGAACCCGCCGGAGGACATCGTCGCCTGATCGAACGGCGGCGAGCTACAGGCCGAACAGTTCGTCCTCGTCGAGCCACTTCGACACCTGGTGATCGGCCACGACGCGCCGAATCGTGCCCGAGCGTGAGCGCAGCACGATCGATTCGGTACGAATCATGGGACCGTCACGCAGCACGCCCCGCACAAGCTCGCCGTCGGTGACGCCCGTGGCGACGAAGAAGGTGTTGTCGCTACTCACCAGCTCGTTCGCCTCGTAGACGTGGTCGAACTTCAGGCCCGCCGCGGCGCCCTTCTGCCGCTCGTCGTCGGAACCCGGGGCGAGGCGTCCCTGGATGAAACCGCCGAGCGCCTTCACCGCGCACGCGGTCGCCACACCCTCGGGGCTACCGCCCGTGCCGATCGCCATGTCGATGCGGGTGTCGTGGCGCGCCGCGTTGATGCCGGCGGCGACGTCGCCGTCGAGGATGAGGCGCGTGCCGGCTCCCGCCTCGCGGATCTCCTCGATCAGCTTCTGGTGGCGCGGGCGGTCGAGCACCGCGATGCGCATCTGGTCGACGCGCTTGCCCTTCGCCGCGGCGAGCGCTCGAATGTTCTCGCCCACCGACTGACGAATGTCGACGACGCCGATTCCCTCGTGCCCCGTGACGATCTTGTCCATGTAGAAGACGCTCGAGGCATCCAGCATCGTGCCGCGGTCGGCGACTGCGATCATCGAGATCGCGTGGCTGCGTCCGGCTGCCGTGAGCGAGGTGCCGTCGATCGGGTCGACAGCGATGTCACACATTGGGCCGTTTCCGGTGCCGACCTGCTCGCCGTTGAAGAGCATGGGGGCGTTGTCTTTTTCGCCCTCCCCGATGACGACGACGCCCGTGAAGTTGA
>DASSWY010000016.1:0-2695 GCA_035704325.1 Microcella sp.
CCGCGTGCGCTCGACGGTTCGGGCCGCCTCTGGTCGCCGGGCGTGAAGCGCTGGGTGGCCCCCGGCAGCGAGGCGCACATGACCGAGTTCTTCGGGCCGGTGCTCGGGCTCATGCGTGCCCGCACGCTGGAGGAGGCGATCGAGCTGCAGAACGCGACGCCGTTCGGGCTGACGGCGGGTATCCACTCGCTCGACGCCGACGAGGTGGGGCTGTGGGTCGACAGCGTTGAGGCCGGCAACCTGTACGTGAACCGCGGCATCACGGGCGCGATCGTGCGCCGGCAGCCGTTTGGTGGCTGGAAGCGCTCGAGCGTCGGGGGTTCGACGAAGGCGGGCGGCCCGTCGTACGTGTTCGGCTTCGGCACCTGGAAGCCGGTCGAGCGCGAGCCGAAGAAGAACCTGTCGCTGCGGCACCTGGGCGAGCATGCCGCGCGCGTGCTGGAGGCTGCGCAGCCGGGCATGGACTTCGTCGGCTTCGACGCCGCGCGCGCCGGTGCGCTGAGCGACGAAAAGGCGTGGAATGCCGAGTTCGGGGTGTCGCGCGACGTGTCGGCGTTGGGCGTCGAGCGCAACGTGCTGCGGTATCGCCCGGCCGAGGTGGTCGTGCGCCAGGCGGAGGGTGCACCCCTCGCCTCGGTTGTGCGCGTGTTGGCGGCGGCGGCGCGGGCGCGTGCGGCGGTGACGCTGAGTGTCTCCGAACCTCTGCCCCCCGCACTGCTCGCACTGGTGGAGGACGAGTTCGACGGGGCGCTTCTGCACGATCCGGATGCGCGGGTGGCGATCGAGACGGATGCCGCGTTCGCGGCGCGCGTGCGTTCGGAGCTGCCGGAGCGCATCCGCCTGATCGGTTCGGACGGTGTGGTGTCGGGCTCGGGCCGCACCGGAGCCGATGTCGCGCGTGAGCTGCTGCACGCGATCGGCGGCGACCCGGGGGTCGCGATCTGGTCGGGTCCGGTGACGACGGCCGGACGTGTGGAGCTGCTGCCGTTCCTGCGCGAACAGGCGGTGTCGATCACGGCGCACCGCTACGGCAACCCGTACCCGCCGCTCGCCGAGCTGGAGATCTAGGGGGCTAGGTGCCGCTGCCGTCTCTGCCGGTGCCGCTGAGCGCCTCGCGGAGGCGGTCGAGCGCGTCGGCCCACGCGGCGGGGTCGCTTTCTTCCCAGAGTTCGGCGAGTTCGCCGTCGGGGTGGGCGACGTGGTCGACGGCGCGGAGGGCTTGGGCGCGCAGCTCGCCGCCGGGGGTGCTGACGCGCCCCGCGAAGGCGGCGATCGTCTCGGTGTAGGCGTCGCTTTGGGTGGGGCGCCCGAGGCCGTGCGCGACGGTTTCGGCGGCCGCGAGGGCGACGGATGCGATGTCGGCGTCGAGCTCGTTCGGCTCGGTTTCGAGGGCGTCGTCGAGCGCGTCGATGACGATGCCCCAGTCGCTCGCGTCGTCGAGCTCGTACGCCCAGTCGGCGGCGTCGTCGTTACCGACGGGGGATGCGCTCCAGGTGCCCATGCGCCGATGGTAGGCCTGCGGGTCGCCCCGCCGACACCCCCTTTTCGAGCGCCCGCGCGATGCTCGAGCCCTGCCCGCACGAGCTCTGGACGCAGTCGCGCGGCGACGTTCAGGCGCGGAGGGCCGCGTCGATGTAGGCGCGGGCGGCTGTGGCGTCGACGCCGAGGCGGCGCACCGTGTCGGCGTAGCTGCGGGCGGCCTCTTGGGCCGCGCGCTCGGTCGCGTCGCCCTGGGCGCGCACGAACGAGCCGTTGCGCCCGCGGGTCTCGATCACACCGTCGCCCTCGAGCTCGCGGTAGGCGCGGGCAACCGTGTTGACGGCGAGGCCCAGGTCGTCGGCGAGGCGCCGAACGGTCGGCAGCTTGGCCCCCGCGGCGAGCTCGCCCGAGCGCACGGCGTCGCGCACTTGCACGCGAATCTGCTCGTACGGCGGCACCCCCGCCTCGGCATCGACCCTGACCAGCATGGGCTGAGACTACTGCGCGTCGGGGCGGCGCTCGGCGTCGACCTCGGTCGATTCCTCGCCGAATCGCGACGGCCGGTCGAGGTTCGGGTTCAGCGCGAACTGTGGCCACACGGTGCGCTGCACGTGACGCTCCGGACTGCGCACCGTGATCACGACGGTGACAGCAACAAGCAACACAATGCCGAGCGGCGCCGCAGCATTCAGCGCCACCAAGGATGCGGTTCGCCAGTCCGCGGGAAAAGTCGCCCCGATTGACATGAGACTGATCACCCCGCTGCCGCCGGTTAGCGCGAAACCGATCGCCACCAGGTCGCGAATGCTTCTACTCGTCAGAGCATCGCTCCACGCGAGCGCGTTGTCGTCGCCGCTCAACGCCCGTGCACGTTGTGCGCGCGCGGCGAACGAGGGCACCGCGAGCGTGATCACCGCTCCCGCCACTGACAGCGCAGCGAGCGGGGCCAGCCCCATTGCGACCACCGAGTCGGGGTCGTCGGTCCAGGGAGCACGGCTGAAGGCAAAGACCAGCACGGTGAGGGGGACGGAGACCAGTGCGCTCAGGCGCGCCAGGCGCGATTCGAGCGGGTCGACAAGCGAGGAGAGCGGCAGCGCGGTGATGCGAGCGGTTCGCGTTGACCGGCCCGCATCCGCTGCCGCGCGTCGGCCGAACGCTCCGCCAATGAGTGACCCTACGAAAGAGCCCGTCCAGATCACACCAAACATGGCGATCG
>DASSWY010000061.1:0-2788 GCA_035704325.1 Microcella sp.
TCCCCGATCGGGATGCGCGGGGCTGAGTCGTCTGTGGGGAAGCCGTCGGTAGGCTGGCCGCAATGGACGGCTTCAGTTGGGCAGGGCTCTGGGCGGGCATCGTCACGTTCGTGCAGACGAACGAGGCGGTCTTTCGTATCGCCCTCGTGGTCGTCGGCGCCGTTGTGCTGCGATGGGTGCTGTTGATCTCGATCGGTCGCGTCGTCGACCGCGTCGTGTCTGGCGTGAAGAAGGCGCAGGCGGTCGAGCACACGGTTGAGCTGAGTGCGTCGCCGCTGCACGCCGTGCGCGTCGTGCAGCGCACGCGCACGATCGGCAGCGTCTTGCGCAACATCGTGACCTGGTCGATCGTGGCCGTCGCAATCGTGCTGATTTTGAGCGAGCTGAACTTCTCGGTCACGGCGCTCATCGCCTCGGCGGGCGTGCTCGGGGCAGCCCTCGGATTTGGTGCACAGAGTCTCGTCAAAGACATGCTGAACGGCCTGTTCATGGTGTTCGAAGACCAGTTGGGTGTGGGCGACATCGTGTCACTGCAATCGACGCAGGGGCCGGTCGACGGCGTCGTCGAATCGGTCGGCGTGCGGGTGACGCAGGTGCGCGACGTTGGCGGCACCCTGTGGTTTGTGCGCAACGGCGAGATCGTCACCGTCGGCAACAAGTCACAGGGCTGGGCCCGCGTCATCATCGACCTGCCGGCCCCGTACACGAGCGACGTCGAGGCGGTCGAAAGCACGATGCTGACAACGGCACAGCGGCTCGCAGAGGATCCGGTGTGGCGCCGCAAGGTGCTCGAGAAGCCCGAAATCTGGGGCATCGAGTCGATCTCGGCTGAGGCCCTCGTCATCCGCCTGGTCATGAAGGTGCGTGGTCCTGACCAATTCGAGGTGGCGCGTGAACTGCGGCTGCGGCTGAAGCTGGCGCTTGACGACCTCGGCGTCGCCTTGCCCGCCCTGAACCGCGTCGTCATGGACGGCCTCGACCGCGCGGCGAAGACCACCGAGCAGAAACCCAGCGCTCGCGGTGGCGCCCCGAAGACGAAACAGCTGCCCGTCACGTCAGACAAGGACGCCTAGATGGCCGACATCACGCTCGGCCCCACCGGTGGACCGAGCGAGAGCTTCTTCGAGCAGGTGGGCGGGCACGCCACGTTCGAACGTCTCGTGCGCCGCTTCTACGAGGGCGTTGAGCACGACGAGGTGCTGCGCCCGATGTACCCCGACGACGACATGGACGGCGCGGTGTGGCGTCTGACGGCCTTCCTCGAGCAGTACTGGGGTGGCCCGAGCACGTACAGCGAGCAGCGCGGCCACCCGCGCCTGCGCATGCGGCACCTGCCCTTTAAGGTCAACCCGGATGCGCGCGACCGCTGGCTCACGCACATGCGCGCGGCGCTCGACGAACTCGCGCTGCCTCCGATGCACGAGGAGGCCCTGTGGGACTACCTGCAGCGCGCCGCCTACGCCATGGTCAACACCTTCGAGGAGTAACGCGATGACACGACCGACGCAGGCCGGCTGGTACCCCGACCCGAACGGCGAAGCCGCGGAACGCTGGTGGGACGGCGAAGAGTGGTCAGAGAAGACCCGCCACCGCTACACGGCGCCGGCCTACGAACCCCAGCCCGCCCCGCCGGGAACCTCGCCGACGACCATCTGGATCTGGCTGCTCGCTCTCGCGCCGCTGATCAGCATCTGGTCGGCGCTCACGCTCGACGTGGAGGCGCTGCTGGCCCAGACACTCGCCGCCGTCGAGGTCGACCCAGACGGCACGGTCACCGGTGGGGCACCGGTCACGGCGCCCGCGGCAAACGCCCTCGGCCTCGTGGCCTGGATCGCCGGCATCGGCATCGCCCTGCTCGACTGGCGGGCCCTGCGCGCGCGCCAGATCGACCGCCCCTTTCACTGGGCCTGGGCAATTCTCTGGAGCCTCGTCTACGTGATCGGCCGCTCGATCGTAGTGCGCCGCCGCACCGGCACGGGTCTAGCTCCCATGTGGACGACGATCGCCCTGCAGGCCCTCCTCGTGATCATCGTGTTCTCGATCTCGGTGCAGATCGTGAACGCGACACTGTCGGCCGTTCCCCTGTAGCGGGGGCTGACCCGGCCGAGCGGCCGCTCGGCCCCGCGGCCGCTCGCTAGCTGATCAGCGTGGCGAGCTGCGCGCGGAGATCGCGCGGGCGGCGGCCCAGGAGTCGCTCGAGGTCTGCGCTCACGGCAGCGAGCTCGCCCGCGCGCGTGTTGGCGTCGAGCCCCACAATGAAACCGGCGGTCGCCTCGTCGAGGCCGGCAGAAGTCAGCTGCGCGCGCTGCTCCTCCGGGTCGAGCGCGTCGTACACAACCTCGCGGCCGAGTAGCTCGCTGAGCGCGCTCGCCAGCTCAAGGTAGTTCCACGCTTCGGGGCCTGTGAGTTCGTAGCGCTGCCCGGCGTGCGCGTCGTCGAGCAGCACGACGGCAGCGGCCTCGGCGTACTCGTCGCGGGTGGCACTCGCGATGCGCCCCTCTCCGGCCCCCGAGGCGACGACGCCCGTCTCAGCCGCGGTTGCGACGTCGGCGGCGAAGTTCTCGATGTACCAGTTGTTGCGCAGAACGGTCACCGCGAGGGAACTGGCAGCGAGCATCCGCTCGGTTTCCGCGTGCTCAGGAGCGAGCAGGTGCTGCGAGTCGAGCGCGTTGACGATCGACGTGTAGACGAGGCGCTGGGCGCCAACGCGTTCGGCTGCGGCAATGACCGCGGCGTGCTGGGCGACGCGCTGGCCGATCTCACTGCCCGAGACGAGCAACACGACCCG
>DASSWY010000237.1:0-11073 GCA_035704325.1 Microcella sp.
TCCTTGTTGTACCAGAGGCCGATCGTGTCGAAGTCCTTGGGGAGGCCGTACATCTCGCCCTCATAGGTGAACAAGTCGACGAGGGCCGAGGGGTACACGCTCATGTCCACGCCAGCCTCTTCGATGGCTGATCCCAGCGGAAGCAGCTGGTCGTTGGCGGCGTAGACCTGGAATCGATCGCCGAGCATCCAGAAGGCGTCGGGCGCGGTGCCGCCCTGCGCCGCGACCTGGAGGGCCGTCCAGTATTCGCCGAAGGGGTTGACCTGGAGTTCGACGGTGATTCCGGGGTTCTGCTCTTCGAAGGCGTCGATGAGGAGCTGCATCGTCTCCTCCTGACTCCACACGCCGTAGGTCAGGGTGACTTGCTCTGCCGGCGCTTCGCCGCTCCCGTCGGGAGTCTCGGGCGATTCGGGGGTGCTGGATGCGCAACCGGCGACCAGCAAGGCGGTCGCGGCGAAGGCCGCCCCGCTCACAATCCACTTTCTCATCTGACTTCCTACCTCTCGTGGTGCGCTGGCATCGTCGCCAGACGTTTAGGGGACGAGCTGGAGCTCCAGCCAGTCGACGTGCGCTTCGTCGTTGCTCTCCCCGGGATATGTCCGGAGGAGAAGGCGTTCGGCGTGAGACACATCGACCTCGAACGCAACGGGGCCCTGCGAGCCGCGAAGCGAGAAGGTCGCGACGGTCTGCCCGTCGACCTCAATGGACGCGAAGGCGTGGGCGTGGGGGGTCTCATCGTCGATGGCGACGGAGCCGCGCAGACGCGAGTGCGGTCCCGGGATGGCGAACTCCACGGAGGAGCGCTGGCTGACGCCGATGCCATCCTCGAACGACGTTCCGGAGACCGTGAGCGGTGCGCCGTCGCGGGGGTCCCCGCCTCCGTTGGCGCAGCCTCGCTCGACCGGACCGATCTCGTTGTGCGCTGACAGAAACGGCAGCCCCATCAGAGGAGCGGCATCCTGAGCCAGGGGGTTCACAACGCGCACGTGTGATAGTGCGGGAACCCCGTGGTGGCTCCCGGACTCGAGCGCAACAACGGTCACGTCGCCCGGAGCGGGCACCTCGACGGGGGCGACCCGCCACGTGTCCGCGTCTACGCGTTCGGCGATCCAGCCGGGAGGGGTGTGTACCGCCGTCGCGGAGGTCGGCAGCAGGGCGCTGTCGCCGGTGAGGATTACGAGAGGTTCGTGGACCGTCGGAAGACTCACCGTCGCGCGCGCCGAGGCCCGATGAATGTCGGTTCCAGCGGGAGCCAGGATCGCGGCGAACCCGCCACGGGCAGCCATCGTGACCGTGGTCTGCTCGGCGCCCAGTGTGTGCCGGTGTTGCCCGAGTGCGCCGTCCTGGTCGGTGACGACCCACAGAGCGGCCGGCCCGTCGATCAGACTCCTGGTGTCGAGGCTGACCGTCGTCTCCACTGAGAGGCAGCTCAGGCCAGCGATGAACCAGCGGTCGCCGCTTCGTCTCGCGATGACGACGCGTTCATCGGGGTGCCCGTCGAGGAGCACAGTCTCGTCCCACACGGCGGGCACTTCGGCCAGCAATGACGCCGCGAGGGGGCGTTGCCGATACTGTTCGGGATCATCGGCGTAGTGAGTGATGCCGCTTTCGAAGACGACTGAGAGCGCCAACTCGTGGGCGTCGCTGGTCTCGCGTCGGGGAGCGCTGAACGTTACGGGCGTGTAGTCCATGGAGCCCACGACATTCCGCGTGAATGGCTGGATAACGTTGTGTGCCGCCGAGAGGGGCTCGCCGTAAAAGACGTACCACTCGGCACCGCGAATCGCCTCGTAGCTCACCACGTGAGGGTGCGTGCGGGCCCAGCCCCGGGGGATGACGGACCCGTGGAAGTTCACCATGAGCCCCACCCGAGCGGTCTCCGCGATGATCGCGTCGTACCACTCGTACCGAGCGCGGCTTTCCGACTCCATGAAGTCGACCTTGACCCCGGCGACACCCCAGGATTTCCACACGGCGAGCTTCCGGAGCGCCTGCTCGCCGTCGAGGTCTGACCACGAGCTCCACAAGTGAACCTGGATGCCCCGTGCGCTGGCATACGAGACCAGCTCGGGAACCCATGAGGGGTCCCAGCCGCAATCGACGAGAAGGTGTTCCCAGCCCTGCTCCGCGGCGAAGTCACAAAATCGGCGCTGCACCTCGAAGGACGCCCCTGAATACTGGCTCGACCACCATGACCACGCCGCACGTCCAGGGCGCGGCGACACGGAGGATGCGGGAGCGGGCGATGCGAGCTCGTCCACCAGCGTCGATGCGACGATCGTTCGCAGGGAGCCTGCGATCACCACTCGCCAGGGAGTGAGGTGGCCTCCCTCCACTGACTGGGAATCGTCCGCGGTCTGGATGCGAAGGCCCTCGTGCGACAGGTGTGCGTGGGCGCCCGAGTGTCGTCCATTGATCGCCGACTCCGTGACAAGGGCGTACAAGTCGGCTCCCGCGGTGACAAGGAACGGGAACCCGTAGTCGCCGGGCATGAGCGTCGCGACCGTGGCACCGTGGCGCGGAGTCTCGTACCACGGCGAGTACTCCAAGACCCACGCTCGCGCCGCGGAGTCGACGGAGAGCGTCGTCGATTCGGCCCCGAGCTCACGGGCGTCGAGGGGCAGGGCGTAGCGCAGCGCGCACCCATCCTGGGCGAGGCGGATGATCGCGGACCACTCGCGATCGGCTGTTCGGAATGTGGCGCACAGTTCCTCGTGATCGGCGGAGTGATCGCCGACAGCCTTCCCGACGTGTAACGCGAAGCTCTCCGTGATGGTCGACCGCGCGGTGCGCACGAGTTCTGCTCCCATGCCGAGATCGCGTCCATCCACGACCAGGCCCAGCGAGATCGTCGTCACCGTCTCGTTCCCGATCGTCAGCTCGACGGCGGGGCGGCCGGCGCTCACGTGAACCTGGACTCTGCGGTCGTTGCGCTGCAGAGATAGATCAGCGTCGAGGTCGAGAGCGTGCATGGCTGGGTGGACTCCATCGTCGGGTTGGCCAGAGATCCGAAGATCGCTGATCGATTGGCAGGAGAATAGGCAGAATTAGTTTATGATGTCAAGTATGAAACTTGACGACGGTCAGAAAGTCGGGCCGGGCGGCAACGTTGCCGACGCAGTGGATGTTGTGCACTTGGCGACCGCGGGCGCCAGCTTCGTGTTGGGCGTCCGGTCCTCGGGCCTTCCCGCGGTTCTCCACTGGGGGGCGCCACTGGCCGATACGGACCTCGACGGACTCGTCCGAACGTCTCTGCCCGCTGTGGTGAACAGTTCGGTCGACCTTCCGCGCCAGCTGACGATTGCCGCATCGCGAGAGCAGGGCTGGTCGGGGTTGCCGGCGTTCGAACTCACCTCGGATGAGCGACCCGTCGAGGGGTTCAGCCTGACCTCGCTCCGTCGTGCCGATGATGGTCGCAGTGCGGGAGTGGTCATCGACGATCGAGAAGGCCGTGCCAGCATCTCGCTGTCCTATTCCCTCACCTCCGACGCCGTGCTGACGTCGCGGATCACTGTGGTCAACAACGACTCCGAGCACGACCTCGTCGTGGGAGCGGTCCGGCACATGGTGCCGCTGCCAGCGCGAGCGCGGGAGTGCCTCGACTTCACCGGTCGCTGGACGGGAGAGCGCCGACCGCAGCGATCGGACGTCCGGGACGGTCGGTGGGTCCGCGCCTCTCACCGGGGCCGCCCCGGCCATGACGCGTCATTCGTGACCCTGGTCGGCACGCCGCACTTCGACTTCCGAACCGGAGAGGTGTGGGCGGTGCACCTCGGCTGGAGCGGAAACCAAGAAGTCATCGTCGAGAAACTCCCCGAGGGCGCCGGTGTTCACGCTTCGGTTCTGAGCACCGGTGAGCTCATCGAGCGCTCCGAGCTGTCGCTCTCGCCTGGGGAGGCCTATGAGACTCCTCCGGCTCACTTTGCCTGGAGTTCACGCGGCATCGACGGCGTGACCGAGGCGTTCCACGCGCATCTGCGCGGTCGCGACAGCCACCCGCGCTCTCCTCGACCCCTGGTGCTCAACACGTGGGAGGCCGTGTACTTCGACCACGACTCGACGCGCCTCCACGAACTGGCGACCACCGCGGCGGCTGTTGGCGTCGAGCGCTTCGTGCTCGACGACGGCTGGTTCCGCGGCAGGCGGGACGACACGGCCGGCCTGGGGGATTGGTTCGTCGACGCCGAGCGCTGGCCTGAGGGCTTGCTTCCGCTTTCTCGTCACGTTCACGCTCACGGAATGCAGTTCGGCCTGTGGTTCGAGCCGGAGATGGTGAATCCGGATTCAGATGTCGCCCGCACTCGGCCGGAGTGGATTCTGGCGGAGCCCGACGAGCTGACGTGGCGCCACCAGTTCGCGCTCGATTTCTCGCGACACGATGTGCGGGACTATATCCTCACGCGGATGAACGACGTCATTCGGGCGGCCGAGGTCGACTTCGTGAAGTGGGACCACAACCGGGATCTTCACGCTTCGCTGAGTTCTGATGGGCGACGCCGTCTGCGCGATCACACCCTGGGGGTCTACCGCGTCATCGACGAGTTGCGACGGAGGCACCCAGCCCTTGAGATCGAGTCGTGTGCCAGTGGTGGCGCGCGCGCGGACTGGGGCATTCTGAGCAGGACAGACAGGGTCTGGACCTCCGATTCCAATGATCCCTTCGAGCGGCAACTCATTCAGCGGTGGACGCAGACGCTCATTCCCCCGGAACTGATGGGCTCGCACATTGGGCCCGACGTTGCGCACACCACCCACAGACACAGTTCCTTCTCATTCCGCGCCGCCACCGCATTGTTTGGGCATGCTGGCATCGAGTGGGATTTGGGTGAGTGCACTCCTGACGAGTTGCGTGCCCTCGCGAAGTGGACGGCGCTGTACCGCGAGTTGCGGCCGTTACTCCACAGCGGCACGACCGTTCGTGCAGACCAGGTCGACGATGGCGCGCTTCTCCACGGCGTCGTCTCGCGGAACCGTGAGAGCGCGGTGTTTGCGTGGGTGCGCCTCGCCACCAGTGCGACGGCGCATACGGCGCGCGTACCCATTCCGGGACTGAACAATCGCGCCCTCTACCAGGTTCGCGTGCGTGACGAACTCGGGCAGGCGTTGAGGCATCAAGTGTCGGATCCCAGTTGGCTTCGCGGGTCGGATGGTGCCCCGACGATTTCGGGCTCCGTGCTCGGTGAGGGCATACCGCTTCCCCTTCTCAACCCTGGTCAGGCGATGTTGTTCCAGCTCTCCGAGGTGCCCTCGGCGTCTGAAGGTGTTGACGCCAGGCCGTAGCATCAGCCTGTGCTCGATCCGGCTGGCGCACTCGCCTTCCTCGCGATGTCTGTTGTCATCATCATCGTCCCCGGTCCCGGGGTGCTCTTTGTCGTGGGGCGTGCGCTCGTGCTCGGCACGCGCGGAGCCCTGCTGAGCGTGCTCGGCAACGCGGCGGGCGTCGCCGTGCAGATCGTCGTGGTCGCGGCGGGGCTGGGCGTCGTGATCGCGAGCTCTGAGCTGCTGTTCACCGCCATGAAGGTGCTGGGCGCGGCGGTGCTCGTGTGGCTCGGGGTGCAGTCGATTCGGCACCGCAGGGCCCTCAGCGCCGATGAGGCGTCGGCCGTCGCGGTGCGCACTCGCACCCTCGTGCGCGACAGCGTCGTCGTCGGGCTGACCAACGCGAAGACCATCGTCTTCTTCGTTGCCGCGCTGCCGCAGGCGGCGAACCCCGATCTCGGCGCACCCGTGCTGCAGATGCTGATTCTCGGCGCCGTCTTTCTCGTCATGGGCATCGCGAGCGATTCACTGTGGGCGATCGCGGCGGGCACGGCGCGCGACTGGTTCGCCGTGAACGCGCGGCGCCTCGCGACCGTGCGCGCGGCCGGTGGCGTGGCGCTCATGGCGCTCGGGATGGTGATGGGGGCATCCGCGCTGTAGGCGGCGCCAGAGGGCCTTCTCGCGGCGGGGGCCCGAGGCTTAGCGCTCGATTTCGCCTGTCTTGTTGTCCTCGATCACGGTGCCGACGGCGATCGCGACGCTGATGCCCCAACTGATCCACATGAGGGCGAGGCGCCAGTCGCGGGGGCCCTCTTTGCTCGTCTTGATGACGCCGACGGCGCCGAAGACTGAGCTCAAGATCGCCCCGTTCAGCAGGTACTTGCGCATGTGTCGTCCCCTCGTGATGGCTGCACCCACGCTATCGCGGGCCGCATCGCGGATGCACGGCGCGCTCAGTGCGCACTCAGCAAGCGGGCGTGTGGCTGGGAATCGGCCCCGCGCATCCCCGGATTCTGACCGATCGGTCACGTGCTGACCGATCGGTCAAATAGGCTCGTCGATCGTGAGCCTCCACGACCAGTTGCGCGACATCGCGCTCGCCGAATTCGCCTCGGCCGGGTACGCCGCCACGAGCCTGCAGCGCATCGCCGACCTTGCCGGAACCTCGAAGGCCAGCGTGCTCTACCACTACGCCTCGAAAGAGCAGCTGCTCGCCGACGCGATGGCGCCTGCGCTCGACGAGCTGACCGCCATCGTGCGCGGCATCGGCGATGTGGCTGCTGACCGCGGCCAGCGCTTCGCCTTTCTCGAGCGCTTCGTCGACGCGCTGCTCGCGCATCGACAGGTCGTGCACCTGATCGTCAATCAATCGGCGACGCAGCAAGACGTGCCGGCGTTCGCGCGGGCGCAGGAGCTCATGCGCGAGCTCGCGGCGGCCTTCGAGCTCGCCGCCGGCAGCACCGTCGAGAAGCTGCGCTACGGCATCGCGCTGGCGGGTGCCGCGTACACGCTGGCCGCGAGCGACCTGCTGGGGCTCGAGGGCCCGCCCGATGAGGAAGTGCGCCCCGCCCTCATCACCGTCATGCGCGAACTGCTCGCGCCCGCCCCCGAGCTCAAGGACTAACTCGTGGCCACTCTGCTCTACCGTCTCGGCCGCGCCGCCTACCGTCGCGCCCGCACCGTTCTCGTCGCGTGGCTGTTGGTCGCTTTTGCCCTGCTCGGGGTGGGCCTCGGGCTCGGCGGCTCGACCGACGACACCTTCACGATTCCGGGCACCGAGTCGCAGCAGGCTCTCGACGAGCTCGAGCAGCTCTTCCCCGAGGTCGCGGGGGCGAGCGTGCAGGCGGTCGTCGTCGCGCCCGACGGGTCCCAGGTCGACGACCCCGCCGTGCGGGCCGAGATTGACGCGATCGCGGCTGATCTCGCCGAGGTGGACGGCGTCGATCAGGTGCTCGGCCCGTTCGACGAGTTCGCCGACAACCAGCTGAGCGATGACGGCACGGTCGCGATCATTCAGGCGACCCTCGAGGGTCAGCAGGCTGAGATCACCGACGCGACGCTCGAGGCGGTCATCGCGACGGGCGACGGCCGGGATGCGCGGGTCGAGTTTGCCGGGCAGGTATTCGCCGACCAGGTGCCCGGCATCACGATCATCGAGGCGATCGGCGTCGGCATCGCGGGCATCGTGCTGCTGATCACGTTCGGTTCGCTGCGCGCCGCGGGAATGCCCATCATCAGTGCGTTGCTCGGAGTCGCGGTCACGATGGGCGGCATCTTCCTCGTGGCGGCTGCCGCGCCCGTGTCGAGCGCCGCGCCACTGCTGGCCCTCATGATCGGGCTCGCGGTCGGCATCGACTACGCCCTGTTCATCCTGTCGCGCCACCGCACGCAGCTCGCGAGCGGCATGGACCCGGCAGAGTCGGCGGGCGTCGCGGCAGGCACCGCGGGCAGTGCCGTGGTGTTTGCCGGTGGCACCGTCATCATCGCCCTCGCGGGCCTGCTCGTTGTGGGCATCCCGTTCCTGTCGATCATGGGTATCGGCGGCGCCGTCGCGGTGGCCGTCGCGGTCGCCGCCGCGCTCACCCTGCTGCCGGCCCTCATGGGGCTCGCGGGGGCGCGCCTTGCGCCGCGTGAGGGGTCCCGTGCGTGGAAGCGCGCGCATCCGCTCGCCGGCACCACGCCGACCATGGGGCGCCGCTGGGTGCGCGGCGTCATGCGTCGCCCGTGGCTGACGACCATCGGCGTCGTCGCCGTGCTCGGCTCGATGTCGATTCCCGCCTTTGCACTCGACTTGAACCTGCCAGACGGGGGGAAAGAGCCCGCGGGTACGACCCAGCGCGAGGCGTACGACCTGATCGCCGACGCCTTCGGCCCCGGAACGGCCGGGCCGCTGCTCGTGACCGTCGACATTACGCAGACCACCGACGTGCTCGACGACCTCGAGGCGATCGGCGACGAGCTCGCCAGCGTGCCGGGCGTCGCGAACGTGAGCCAAGGCATCCCCTCGCCGGGGCTCGAGCGTGCGATCTTCCGCGTCGCGCCCGAGACGGCACCCGACGCCGCCGAAACGAAGCAGGTCGTTGCCGAGCTGCGCGCGCTGGGTGACGAGCTGGTCGAGCGCTACGACACCCCCATCGCCGTCACCGGCGTCACCGCGATCGGCATCGACATCTCGACGCGGCTGACCGGGGCGCTCGTGCCGTTTGGGCTCATCGTGGTTGGGCTGTCGATCGTGTTGCTGATGGCCGTGTTCCGCTCGGTGCTCGTGCCGGTGAAGGCGGCGCTCGGGTTCCTGCTGTCGGTGGGAACGGCGCTCGGTGTGACCGTCGTCGTCTTCCAGTGGGGCTACGGCGCCGAGCTTCTGCACGTCGAGCCCGGGCCGATCTTGAGCTTCATGCCCATCATCCTGATGGCGGTGCTGTTCGGCCTCGCCATGGACTACGAGGTGTTCCTCGTCTCGGGCATGCGTGAGCAGCACGTGCACGGAGCCTCCCCGCGCGAGGCGATCGAGGAGGGCTTCACCAACGGGGCGCGGGTCGTCACGGCCGCGGCCCTCATCATGTTCCTCGTCTTCGCCGCCTTCGTGCCCGAAGGCTTGAACCTCATCAAGCCCGTCGCCCTCGGCCTTGCCGTGGGAATCGCCGTCGACGCGTTCGTCGTGCGCATGACGCTGGGGCCCGCGCTCATGACGCTGTTCGGGCGACGCGGCTGGTGGTTCCCTCGGGTGCTCGACCGCGCGCTGCCCAACCTCGATATCGAGGGCGAAGCGCTCGGCGAGCACCGTCGCGCCGAAGCATGGGCGGCCGAGCACGCGCGGTCGGTGCTCGTCGCCGACGAGGTGCGCGTCGACGGTGTCGACCTCGTGCTGACCGCCGACGTGCCAGCGGGCTCACGCCTCGCGCTCGCGGCGCCGGCGGCCGTGCGCCGCCCACTCATCGCGGGGCTCGCCGGCTACCTGCCGCTCGCCGGGGGGCGCGCTCGCGTCGCCGACGCCCTGCTGCCCGCGCAGCAGGCGCGCGTCGCCCGCCGCGTCACCCTCGTCGACCTTGACCCGCTGCGTCTCCCCGCGGGCGCGACGCTCGCCGCACTCGCCGGCGACCGGCTCGCCGCGGCGCGGTCGCGCCGCTCGGCCAGCACCTGGTGGGGGGTGCTCGCCAGTCGCCTTGCGAGCGCCGACCAGCCCGACATCGCCCGGGCGCTCGAGCGCATCGACACCGGAACGCCGCTCGCCGCGCTCACACCGCACGAGCGCGCGCTCGTCGCCGCAGCCCTCGGCTCGATCGACGCGGCGCCCGTGCTGCTCGTCGACACCGGGGGGCTGCCCCTCGAAACGGTCTCGGCCGCCGACCGCCTGCTGGAGGCGGCGGCACCGACGGCCGCGCGCATCCTGATCGGTGACGCCGCGACCGGCCTGCCGCGCGATGAGCGCGCTGCCGGGCGGCTCGCGGCCCCCACCCCCGGTGCCGACGCGCCCCCTCACGTCGTCGACGCGGACCGCCCCGTCGACACCCTCAACCCGGAGGCGACCCGCTGATGACCCGCCGACCCGCCCGCCTTGCCGCCCTCGTGGCGGCGGCCCTCGTGCCCGCCGCCATCGTCGGAGCCGCGCTGACCGCATTCGGTGACGGCACCGATGACCCCCTCGCGCGCATCCCCGCCGCCGTCGTCAACGACGACGAACTCGTCACGACGACCGGCCCAGACGGCGACGAACAGGTGATTCTCGCCGGGCGCCTGCTCGTGACCGAGTTGACCGGCCCAGACGCTCCCGGCTTCGACTGGCAGCCGACGAGCGCTGCCGAGGCGGAACGCGCGCTCGCCGCCGGCGAGGTCTACGCCGTCGTGACGATTCCGTCGGACTTCTCGGCGTCGATCGCGTCGCTCGGAGGGGGGGATGCGCGCCCCGCGACGATCCGCATCGAAACGGATGACGCGCACAGCTACCTGGCCGGCAGCATCACGCAGGCCCTCGGTGAGGGCCTCGTCGCGCAGTTCGGCAGCACGATCACCGAACAGGTGCTCGCCGGAGTCGTCGGCGGCTTCGGCGACCTCGGCACGGCGCTTGCCGAGGCGGGTGACGGCGCGAACGAGATCGCTGAGGGCATGCGCGAGCTCGCCGACGGAATCTCGACGATTAGCGACGGGGTTTCGGGGATTGGCTCGGGCGCCCGCGAGCTCGGGGCCGGTCTCGGCACGCTCGCGGCCGGCGTCGGCGACGCCGCCGACGGTGCGGCCGAGTCGGCGACAGGTGCGCACAGGCTCGCCGACGGCCTCGACACTTATGTCGACGGAGTTGACCAGCTCGCCGACGGTCTCGAGACGTTTGCAACCGAGGTGCAGCCGCTGCCCGCACTCGGTGACGCGATCGTCGGCGTCGACCAGCAGGCGGCGTCGCTGGCCGGGCAACTGGCCGCGCTCGCCCCGCAGATCGGGGCATCGGGGCTGTCTCGGGAGGATCAGCAGGCCTTCATCGACGCCCTGACCGACGCGCAGATCCTCGCCGGCACGACGGATGCTGTCGCCGCCCAGGCCGGGCCTGCCCTCGCACAGGTGCCGGGCGGCGTGGCCCAGTCGGCGGCGGGCGCGCGGGCGCTCGCGACGAACGGGGTTCCCCTCGCGAGCGGCCTCGATGGCCTCGCGACGGGGCTCGGCGAACTCGCCGGCGGCCTCGACGAGATCGCGGCGGGCGTCGGTGAGACGGCGGGCGGCGCTACGGCGCTCGCCGACGGTGCGGATCAGCTGGCGGCCGGGGCGCAGGACGCCGCAGACGGCGCCGGGGCGCTCGCCGACGGAACCGACGAGCTCGGGGCTGGG
>DASSWY010000254.1:0-2344 GCA_035704325.1 Microcella sp.
AGTCGGCGACGCCCGCTCGTCAGCGGGAAAACTTCGAGCTCGGAGGGTTCACGCTCAGCGAGGCCGAGGTCGCGGCCATCACCGCGCTCGGCCGCCCCGACGGTCGCCTGTTCGGCGGCGACCCGACGACGCACGAAGAGATGTAGAGGGAGCCGGGCGACCGCGCAAAGCGGGTCACGAGTGACGGGGTGGTGGACCTGAGGGGAATCGAACCCCTGACCTTCTCATTGCGAACGAGACGCGCTACCAACTGCGCCACAGGCCCTGATGCGTCGACAACCTTATCACCGAGAAACGGGGCGGATGCACACGGTCGCCCCCTCGAGGACGGCTCCGCTTATCCGGCGGCGCGTCGACGCTCGAGCACCTCGTCGAGGTCGGGTGCGCGCGTCGGCAGGCCGTCGACGAGACCCATGCGGGCGAACCGGCTGGGTGCCTCGGCGGCAGGCTCGACGGGCGTCGCGACCGGGCGCGGCGCGGGGGTTTCGACCGGAGCGGACGCCGCACCGGCGCCACCCTCAGGCAGCCCGGCCGCAGCCCGCTGCGCCTTCTCGGCCTCGGCCGCGGCCGCCGCGAGCGCCGCGGCATGGTCGATCGCGCTGCGGCGCAGCTCGGGGCGCGGGGCCGCGTCAACAGCGGTGTCGAGGTAGAGCGGCTTCGGCAGCGGCACGGGCGTCCAGGCGCGGGGGGCGCGGCCGCTGTCGGCCCGCGGGGCGAGGTCGACGAACGCCGAACCCGAGCGCTTGTGGGGCGCCGCCGCACCGGCGACAGCCGAGCGGCGTCGGCCCGCCCGCGCGAGCCCGGCGAGCAGCACCACACCGCTGAGGGCAACGACCGCAGAGAATGCCGTCCACGCGACGGCGCCGGCCACGGCCGACACCACGATGCCGACGAGTGCGAGCAGCGTCACGAGAGAAGAAATGGCGCGCGATTGCCGCAGGCGGCGCTGGCCGGCGCGGGCAGCATCCACCTCGGCGACGAGAGCGGGAACCTCGGCGGCGAGCCGGGCGCGCACGGCGCGCTGCGCCGCGACCTCCTTCGCGCGGGCGATCGCCGCCTCCTCGCGCTGTCGCGCGGCGAGCGAGCGCTGCTGCGCGGCGACCTCGCGGGCCGTCATCTCGGCGCGCACCGCCTCGGGCAGCTCGGTCGTCTGCGCCATGATGCGCAGGGTCTGCTGCAACCGAACGGCGTTGCGTTCGGTCGCCAAGTATTCGCGCCGTCTGCGCCAAATCGGCACCAGGTAGAAGAGCCAGAGCGCGGCGGCGAGTGCCATCAACAGGGCCGTTCCGGCCCCCGAACCCTCAGCCATGCGACGAGGGTATGGCCGCTACGTCAGTCGCAGGCCTCGCCGCGCCGCGATGCGATCGACCTCGGGAATCTGCGACACGTGCTCGGGCACCCGACCCTGCTTCCAGCGCTGCAGCACACCGACCGGCACTTCTTCGACCGTTAACGCGAAGCAGAAGTGGTCGCGCCAGTCGCCGTCGATGTGGATGTACCGGCGGCGCAGCCCCTCGTAGCGAAAGCCGAGCTTCTCGACCACCCGCAGAGAGGGCGCGTTCTCGGGCCGGATGCAGATCTCCATGCGGTGCAGGCCCACCGAAAAGAACAGGTGGTCGGTCGCCAGCGCCACCGCCGTGGGCGTCAGCCCCTTGCCGGCGAAACGCTCGGCCACCCAATAGCCGAGCGTCGACGAGGCGAGCGAGCCGTACGTCATCTGCGACACGTTCAGCTGGCCGGCAAAGGCGCCCTCGTACTCAATGACGAACGGAAGTCCGCTGCCCGCGCGCGCCTGCTGCAACAGGCCCCGGATGCTGCCCTTCGTATCCCACGCCACGTTCTGATTCGGGCTGGTCGCCTCCCACGGGCGCAGCCACGAGCGGTTGTCGACCAGTTCGCGTTCCAGGATGCGCGCATCCCGTACCCGAATCGGGCGCAGCACGGTCGCGCCGGCGCGCAGCGTGGGAATCGTCGACACGCCTCGAGATTACGCCTTGAGCTGGGCGACGAAGCCGTGCAGCCACGCCCGAAGCTCGGGGCCCAGGTCGTCGCGCTCAGAGGCGAGCTGCACGATGGCCTTGATGTAGTCGAGTCGGTCACCCGTGTCGTAGCGACGGCCACGGAACACGACGCCGTACACACCGCCGCTCGACGCGTCATTCGCCAGCTCGAGCAGGGCGTCGGTGAGCTGAATCTCGCCGCCCTTGCCGGGCTCGGTGTGCTCGAGCACGTCGAAAATCTGCGGCTTCAGCACGTAGCGGCCGATGATCGCCAGATTCGACGGCGCGGTGCCGGGGGCCGGCTTCTCAACGAGGTCAGTGATCTTCACGACGTCGTCGACGTC
>DASSWY010000126.1:0-2256 GCA_035704325.1 Microcella sp.
GCAGAGCGAGCAGTTCCCCACCGACCTCGTGCTGCTCGACTTTCAGCTGCAAGAGCCGGTGTCGATCGAGGCCCGGGTGCGCACGTGTCGTGCGGCCGGCGCGAAGGTCATCATCCTCACCAGCCTTGACACCGACGAAGCCCGCCAGCGCGCGTTCGATGCCGGGGCATCCGCCTTTCTGACGAAGACAATGCCGCTCGGCGAGGTCATGGACACTGCGCGGCGCGTGATGGGCATTGAGGCCTCCGGCGAGGCGGTCCGCGACTGGCGCCCGCTGCCTTCAGGCGCGACGCGACACGCGCGCCCGAAGCTCTCGCAGAGCGAGGGCGAGGCGCTGGCGCTGTACGCGAGCGGCCTCTCGACGACCGAGGTCGCGACGTCGATGAACGTGCAGTACGAGACGGCGAAGACGTACCTGCGCCGGGTGCGCGAAAAGTACGCCCGCGCCGGGCGACCGGCGTCGTCGAAGTCTGAACTGATCCGGCGAGCCGCCGAGGACGGATACCTGCAGTAATGGCGAAGTTGTACTTCCGATACGGCGCGATGAACAGCGGCAAGTCGACCGCGCTGCTGCAGGCGGCGTACAACTACGAAGAGCGCGGGCAGCGGGTCATTCTCGCGAAGCCGCGCATCGACACGAAGGGCGACCAGACGATCGTGTCGCGCCTCGGGGTGACGCGCCCCGTCGACTTCACGATCGACCTCACCGACGACGTCTACACGCTGTTTCAGCGTCAGCGCGCTGCGGTGCTGCGCGACGAGGAGCGTGACGTGTCGTGTCTGCTGGTCGACGAGGCGCAGTTCTTGACCCCCGAGCAGGTCGACGACCTGCTGCGCATCGCGATTCGCGAGGGTATTCCGGTGCTCGCCTACGGCATCCGCACCGATTTTCAGACGGTCGCTTTTCCGGGCAGCCGTCGCCTGCTCGAGATCGCGCACTCGCTGGAAGAGCTCAAGACGATCTGTCGCTGCGGGCGCAAGGCCGTCTTCAACGGCAGAACAGTGGATGGGCGGTTCGTCTTTGCGGGGGACCAGGTCGCCATCGACGGCGTCGACGTCGCCTACGAGTCGCTGTGCGGGGCCTGCTACCTCGACGAGTCGGGCGACACGCTCGCGTCGGGGCGTCGCGCGCCGGTCGCGCTCGACCCCGAGACGCTCGGGCCCGACCCCGACTTCGCGTAGCTCGGGCACGCGGCGCACGCCGAGTGTGCCGTGAGACGCGAAAACCCTCGAGCTCATGCTCGAGGGTTTTCTGTGTCCTCGGTGAGGACGTGCGTCGGGGTAACAGGATTTGAACCTGCGACCTCGTCGTCCCGAACGACGCGCGCTACCAAACTGCGCCATACCCCGTGAGGTCATCGCGACCATGGCCGCAACCCGTCAAGCGTACCCGATATCGTCGCCCACCAGCGTCACGACGACGGCCTCGGGCGGGCAGGCGAAGCGCACGGGGGCGTAGATCGAGTGGCCGAGCCCGGCCGAGACGTTGAGGTAGGCGGCACGGTGCGCGTGGTACCAGAGGCTGAGTCCCCGCGCCTGCTCGGCCGGCAGGTCGCAGTTGGTGACGAGAGCCTGGCCGCCCGGCAGGCAGACCTGGCCGCCGTGAGTGTGACCGGCGAAGATCGCGTCGGCACCCTGGGTGGTGAAGGTGTCGAGCACGCGGCGATAGGGGGCGTGGGTGACCCCGATCGTCACGGCGGGGTCGTCGCTGTCGTCGTCGTCTTGCTCGCGCAGGGCGTCGAGTAGGGCGGGCAGCACGTCGAGTCGATCCCAGCCGCGATGGGCATCGTTGACGCCGACGAGGTCAAGCGTCGACCCGTTGATGGCGAGCTGCGCGACGTCGTTGTTGAGCGAGTGCCAGCCGAGACGGTCGGCGAGCAAGCGTTCGAGCGCATCGATGTCGAGGCGCTCGACCGCGTCGCCGTCGCCCTTCGACGGGCCGGCGAAGTAGCGGAAGGGGTTCTTCAGCTGCGGCCCAAAGTAGTCGTTTGACCCGTGCACGAAGACGCCGGGCACACCGTCGAAGGGCATGAGCGCCTCCGTCAGCGCCGGGAGGGCGTCGCGGTGGCCCATCAGGTCACCGGTCGTGATGATCAGGTCGGGCTTCAGCGCGGTGAGCCCCCGTACCCAGTCGATGCGGTCGCGCTGCCAGGGGGCCAGGTGCAGGTCGCTCAGGTGCAGGATGCGCACCGGCTCGGCCCCGGGGGACAGCACGGGCATGAGTTCGGTACGGACGCGGTAGGCCCGTCGCTCAAT
>DASSWY010000315.1:0-4528 GCA_035704325.1 Microcella sp.
GAATCTCGGGCGTTTCGCCGCTTTCGCGTGGCAGAGTACGCAGGGTGAGCACGACGATGAGCGACACCACCACCCCTCGCGACGCCGCCCAGCCAATGGGCCCCGACGAATTCCGGGAGGCGGGCGATGCGATTCGTCGGGCCATGAACGGGGTTATTGACGGCAAGCCCGACGCCGTCGACATCGCTCTGACCGTGCTGCTGGCCGAGGGGCACCTGCTCATCGAAGACGTGCCGGGCGTCGGCAAAACCGTGCTCGCCCGCGCGCTCGCGCGCTGCGTTGACGGCCGCGTCAGCCGCATCCAGTTCACCCCCGACCTGCTGCCCGCCGACATCACCGGCGTGAGCGTCTACCGTCAGCAGACGGGCACCTTTGAGTTCACGCCGGGGCCGGTTTTCGCCCACATCGTCATCGGCGATGAGATCAACCGGGCGAGCCCCAAGACCCAGTCGGCACTGCTCGAGTGCATGGAGGAGGGGCAGGTCACCGTCGACGGTCACACCCACCCCCTCGAGAAGCCGTTCCTCGTCGTCGCGACGCAGAACCCCATCGAGATGGAGGGCACCTACGCCCTGCCTGAGGCTCAGCGCGACCGCTTCATGGCGCGCATCTCGATCGGGTACCCGGCGATCGACGACGAGCAGCGCATGCTGCGCGACCGCGAGCGCACAAGCCCTCTCGATGACCTTCGCCCCGTGGTCGATGTGGCGGGGCTCGCCCGCATGATTCGCACCGTGCGCGAGGTGTACGTGAGCCCGGCCGTCGAGCGCTACGCCGTGCTGATCGCCGCGGCCACCCGCAACGACACAGCGTTGCGCCTCGGGGCAAGTCCGCGCTCCACGCTGCAGCTCGTGCGTGCCGCCCGCGCCCGCGCCGCCCTCGACGGGCGCGACTTCGTGGTGCCCGACGACATCGATGCGCTCGCGACGACCGTCTTGTCGCACCGGGTGATCCTTGTGCCGCGAGCGCAGCATCCGGACGGCCGCCCCGTCGGCCACGTCGACGAGGTGATCGAGCGCATCATCGCGACGACGCCGGTGCCGGTGCCGCAGGCTGACGGCTGAGCGGGCGTCGCGTTCCGTGCCCCGTCCCACCCTTCGTGGCGTGCTGTTCGTGCTCGTCGGTGCCGCCATCACGACCCTCGCCTACCTGCTCGAGCGCCCTGAGCTGCTCGCCGTCGGCGTGATCGCGATCGTCGCCCCCGTGGTGGCGATCGTGTTCGTGGCCACGTCGCGACCCCGGCTGCGCGTGGGGCGCCACCTCGACCCGGTCGTCGCGACCGTCGGTGAGCCCGTCACAGTGACCGTCACGGTGTCGGGCCGCGCGCGGGCCGCCGAGTGGATCGAACGGGTTCCGATGCGGCCGGGATACGCGGGGCCGGGCCGCCTGCCCGACGTGCGTCGCACGCGCCCCGCCACCTTCAGCTACCGCTACTGGCCGGCCGAGCGCGGCGTGGTCACCGTCGGCTCACTGCTGATCGAAGAGCGCGACCCCATCGGTCTGGCCGTGCGGGTCACCGATACCGTCGCCGAGGCCGCCCAGTTGATCGTGCCCGTGGTCGTGCCGCTCGCTGCCGGGCCCGTGCCCGACCCCTCGTCCGACGCCGGGCCGCGCACGAGCCGCTCGCGCGAACGGGCCGACGACGACGTCGTCACGCGCGAGTACCGCTCGGGCGACGCGTTGCGCCGCGTGCACTGGCGGGTGACGGCGCGCCACGGCGAGCTCATGGTGCGGCAAGACGAGCCGCAGGCCGGCCCGCGCGCCCGGCTGCTGATCGACACCGCTCGTGACGCGTACCGCGACATTGACACGAGGCCACTGCGGCAGGGCCCGCCCAGCGGTCCGTCGTTCGAGTGGGGTGTGCGCATGGCGGCGTCGGCCGCGGGCCACCTCGTCGAGCGCGGCTACGCCGTCGACCTGCGCACGTCGACGGTGCAGCCCGAGCAGCCTCCGCTCGGCGACGCCCCCGGCATTCCCGCGGCGCTCGCCGCGGTGCTGGGTGAGCTGGCGATGCTGCGGGTCTCGCCGAGCGACGGGTCCCCGCCGCCGCTCGATGCGCATCCGTCGGTGCCGATCGTGGCGATCGCGTCGCAGCCCTCGGGCGAGACGATCGACTGGATGCTCGCCCAGCGCGCCCCCGGAACCGCCGCCTCGCTGCTGCTGGTCACCCCGCACGCCTCCGCCGAGTCGGCTGAGCTTCTCGCCACGGCCGGGGTCTTCACGCGCGCCGGGTGGAGGGTCGCTGTTGCTGACGCCGCCGACTCGGTGGACGCCGCCTGGCAGCGCCTCATCGACGGCTCGAGCGTCGGCCCGGACGCCACGGCGATCCTGCGTGGAGCACGCGCGTGACCGCCGTGGCGCCCGAAATGCGCCCATCGTCGATGTCGCGCGCCGGTCGCCCTCCGCGCTCGGCGCGGCCGGCCCCGACCGCGTGGTGGCTGAGCGTCGCGGTGCTCGTCGCCATCGGCGCGGCGCTCAGCAGCCTCAGCGTGCTGCTGGCCGAGGGCGGCTGGTACGGCCTCACGATGATCGTCGCGGCGATTGCGGTGGCGGCCTCCGCCGTCGTGCGCCGCGTCGTGCCCGTGTGGCGGGGCTTTTGGGCCCTGACGGCGGGGCTCGTCGCGCTGTTCGTGGCGGTGCTCGTGCGGTTTGCGCTCGACACGACCGTGCTGCTGGTGGTGCCGACTCCCGAAACGTTCGCGCGCTTTTCGGTGCTGATTCGCGACGGCGAGCTCTCGATCGTCGAGCAGGCGGTGCCGGCGATTGCCGATGAGGGCCTGCGCTTTCTGCTCGTCACGGGGGTGGGCCTGCTCGCGGTCATCGCCGACGCGGTCGTCGCCGGCACGCGGCGGCCGGCCCTGCTCGCGATTCCGCTGCTCGGGCTGTTCTCGATCCCCGTGATCGTCGTGCCGGGCGCGCTGCCGCTCGGCAGCGTGCTGGCGACGGCCGCCGCCTTCCTCGTCGTGCTCGCCCTGCACCGGCCAGCGTCGAGCACGGGCGGGGCGGCGACGGCGCGTCTCGCGGCCGCCGTGGGCGCGGTGCTCGTTGCCGCCGTCGTCGTGCCCGGGCTCTTGCCGACCGCGGTCACCGGCGACACGCCCGCCGGCACCGGGCCGGCGAGCCTCGTCACCGGCGTGAACCCCGTCATCGAGCTCGGCGACGACCTGCGCCGCTCGAACCCCGTCGAGGCGCTGCGGTACTCGACCGACGCCGAGGGCGGCGTCTACCTCACGCTTTCGCACCTCGCGGTCTTCGAGGGGCAAGAGGTGCAGCCGCTCGACGACGCGCCGGGGGAGGAGCCCCTGTCGACCCTCGAGGGCCCACTCTGGCTGCCGGATACGGTCGAGACGCGAGAGCTGCGCACCCGCATCGAGGTGGCGTCGCTGCGCACCCAGTGGCTGCCGCTGCCGAGCGCCCCCACGACGGTCGCGGGTCTCGATGACGGCTGGATCGTCGACCCCGAGGGCGTGACCGTGCGCGCGGCCGCGGGCGTGAGCCGTGCCGACGTGTACACGGTCGTGAGTCTCGAGGCCTCGCCGACCACCGAGCAGTTGCGCGCGGCCACGGTGACGGAGGCCGAGTTGGCGCCCTACCGGCAGCTGCCCGACGAGCTCGACCCGAGCATCCAAGAGGCGGCGCTCGAGGCGACCGCCGAGGCGCGAACGCCGTACGAGCAGGCCCTCGCGCTGCAGCGCTTCTTCACGGGAGGGGCGTTCCAGTACTCGGAGGACGCGCCCGTCGAGGGTGGGTACGACGGCACGGGTGCCGACATCGTCGCGCAGTTCTTGGTCGAGCGCAGCGGCTACTGCGTGCACTTCTCGAGCGCGATGGCCCTCATGGCGCGCACCCTCGACATTCCGTCGCGCATCGCGGTGGGCTTCCTGCCCGGCGTGCCGAACCCGCAGGCCCCCGGCCAGTTCATCGTGAGCTCCGACAGCCTGCACGCCTGGCCCGAGCTGCACTTCGACGGGCTCGGCTGGGTGCGCTTCGAACCGACCCCGAGCCTCGGCACGATTCCCGACTACGCGCTCGACGAGGTGCCGATCGGCGACGATGCGCCGTTGCCGGGCGAGGAGGAGCCGCTGCCCGACCCCGACACGCCCACCGAGACGATCGACCCGGTCGACCCCGAGGTCACCGACCCCGGCGAAGAGATCACCGACGGCGACATTCCCGGGCTCGTCGACGGCAGCGTTGACGGCGGAGACGACGCGACCGGCATTGCTGCGGTGCTCGCCGACCCCGTGATCCGCTCGACGCTGATTGTCGCGGCCCTCGTGATCGTTCTCGGCGGCCTGCTCGTCACGCCCGCCGTGTGGCGGGCCGTTCGGCGCAGGCGGCGGATGCGCGCCCGCGATCCGCTGGACGCCTGGCGCGAGGTGCGCGACACCGCCCGCGATCTGGGCCTTCCCGCCGAGGCCACCCGCACGGTGCGCGAGCTCGCGGTGCGCTGGGGCGTCGACGTGGCCGTGCTGGCCCCGCTCGTCACGGCGCTCGAGGCTCGCGCGTACGACGATCCGCGACGCAC
>DASSWY010000137.1:0-2826 GCA_035704325.1 Microcella sp.
CCGACGCTCGAGCGCTTCCAGCCACCAAACGGCTGCCGGCGCACGATCGCGCCCGTGATGCCGCGGTTCACGTACAGGTTGCCGGCCTCAACGCTGTCGACCCACTGGCCCACCTCGTCGGCATCAAGCGAGTGGATACCCGCCGTCAGACCGAACGGCGTCGCGTTCTGCAGCTCGATCGCCTCCTCGAGCGTGCGGGCGCGCATGAGACCGAGCACCGGCCCGAAGAACTCGGTCATGTGCGCCTCGCTGCCGGGGGCCACCCAGCGCTTCACGCCCGGCGACCAGAGGCGGCCCGAACCGTCGAGCGCACGCGGCTGCACGAGCCACGACTCGTCGCCCTCCAACTGCGTGAGCGCGCGCAGCAACTTGCCCTGCGCCGGCTCAATCAAAGGGCCAACAACGCTCACCGGGTCGGTCGGCCAGCCGACCTTCATGGTGGTGACCGCATCCAGCAACTGCCGCTCGAAGCGCGCCGAATCCGCGACCGAGCCGACCAGAATCGCGAGCGACGCCGCCGAACACTTCTGGCCCGCGTGGCCGAACGCCGACTTCGCGATGTCAGCCGCGGCCAGGTCGTAGTCGGCTGACGCGGTGACGATGATCGCGTTCTTGCCGCTCGTCTCGGCGAGAATCGGCAGATCGGGTCGCCACGACCTAAACAGCGCGGCCGTCTCAAACGCGCCGGTCAAGACCACCCGGTCAACCGCCGGGTGGCTGATCAGCTGACGGCCGAGCTCGTTCTCGGGCACGTCGACGAGGTGCAGCACCTCGCGCGGCACGCCCGCCGCCCACAGCGCCTCGACCATGACCGCGGCGCAGCGCCGCACCTGCGGGGCCGGCTTGATGATGACCGCGCTGCCCGCGGCGAGCGCCGCCAGCACACTGCCAGCAGGAATCGCCACGGGGAAGTTCCACGGCGGCGCCACCACGGTCAGGCGCACCGGGTCGAACTGCGCGTCCGCGACGTCGGCAAGAGAACGCGCGCTCTCGGCGTAGTAGTGCGCGAAGTCGATCGCCTCACTCACCTCGGGGTCGCCCTCGGCAAGGGTCTTGCCCGCCTCCGCCGTCATCACCGCGAGCAGCTCGGCCCGCCGCTCGGCGAGCACGCGCCCCGCGGCGTGCAGCACGGTCGCTCGGTGATCGGCACCCGCCGCCGCCCACGCGGACGCGCTGCCCCGCGCATCCGCCATCATGCGTTCCAGCGCACCCGCGTCGCGCACCGCGGCGGCGGCGAGCGCCGCATCGCCGGCCGCGAAGACGGATGCGTCAGCAGCGCTCCGCAGAATCTCGCGCCCCCACGCGCGGTTCGCCGGCAGCGAGGGGTCGGTGTCGGGCTCGTTGGCGAAGCCCTCGTCGACGCCGACGCCCGTCGGAAGCGGATGCGGCGCATCCGTCGACCGGTTCTGCACGCGGTGCCGCACCGGCTCGCCGGGAGCCGCAGCTAACTCAGCGAGTGAGCGGCGGAAGCGCTCCTCCTCGCGGGCGAACATGCGTGCGTCGTCGGCGAGCTCGAAGGCGCCCGAGAGGAAGTTCTCGCTCGATGCGTTCTCCTCCAGGCGGCGAATGAGGTAGCTGATCGCCGAGTCGAAGTCGCGCGGGTGCACGACCGGCGTGTAGAGCAAGAGCCCCCCAGCGGTCGCGCGCACGGCGTCGGCCTGCGCGGGCGCCATACCGATGAGCATCTCGATCTCGACGCGGTCGGCGACGCCGCGAGCCGACGCCAGCTGCAGGGCCCACGCAATGTCGAACAGGTTGTGCCCGGCGACCCCGATGCGCACGGCGGATGCGCGCGCCGGGTCGAGCGCGCGGTCGATGACGCGCTTGTAGTTGGCGTCGGTCGCCTGCTTCGACGGCAGCACCGCGCAGGGCCAGTCGTGCACGGCCGCCTCGACGCGCTCCATGGCGAGGTTCGCGCCCTTCACGACGCGCACCTTGATGCCCGCTCCCCCCGCCTCGCGCCGGGCCTGCGCCCATGCGGTGAGCCGGTCGAGTGCGGGAACCGCCTCGGGCAGGTACGCCTGCAGCACGATGCCGCCCTCGTACTGGCCGAGGCCCGGCCGCTCAAGCAGCCGGGTGAACACCTCAATGGTCAGGTCGAGGTCGCGGAACTCCTCCATGTCGAGGTTGAGGAAGGTCGGCGTGCCCCCGAACGCGGCGCGCTGGTAGAGCGGCGCAAGACGCTCGACGACGCGCTCGACCGTCTCGTCGAACGACCACATCGACAGCTGGCTGACGATCGCCGAGACCTTCACCGAGACGTAGTCGACGTCGTCGCGGGCGACGAGCGCGTGCAGCCCCTCAAGGCGACGGTCGGCTTCGGCGTCGCCGAGCACCGCCTCGCCGAGCAGGTTGATGTTGAGCCGGTCGCCGTTCTCGCGCAGGCGCCCCAGCGTGCGGCCGAGCTTCTCGGGGGTCGCGTCGATGATGAGGTGGCCGACCATGTGGCGCAGCACCCGCCGGGCGATCGGCACGATGAGCCAGGGCAGCAGCGGCGCGAAGCCGCCGCCGAGCACGATGAGCCCGCGCAGGTACCAGGGCAAGAACTTCGGCACGCGCCGGCTGAGGCGCTCGAGCTCACGCGCGGCGACGCCCAGGTCGTCGGGGCGGGCGACGCGGTCGACGAAGCCGATGGCGAAGTCGAGGCCGTCGGGGTCTTGCAGCAGCCCCGCCAGGCGCTCGGCCGCGGGGTCGGGCGCGGCGCCGGCCGCGTCGGCCAGCCAGCCTCGCACGCGCTGCACGGCGGCGTCAGCGGCGTCGTTCCCGGTCGCGGTATCCACAGTGATCTCGCTCATGAGCTAAGCCTGACACCTGTCACCCTTCGCT
>DASSWY010000010.1:0-4793 GCA_035704325.1 Microcella sp.
AACGCGGGCGAACTCATCGGCCTGCTCGGCCCGAACGGCGCCGGCAAGTCGACGCTGCTGAGTCTCGTGCAGGGCCGCCGGCGCCCCACTTCGGGCACCGTCGAGCTGTTCGGCGACTCGCCGAGCGATGCCCGGTCGCGGCTGCGCCTGGGCAGCACCCCGCAGGAGACGGCTCTGCCCGACACCCTGCGCGTCGGCGAGGTCGTCGACCTGGTCGCCGCCCACTACCCCGACCGCGTGCCGACCGCCGAGATCGCCGACGAGTTCGGCTTCGCCGAGCTGCTGCGCCGCCAGTGCGGTTCGCTGTCGGGCGGGCAGAAGCGCCGCATCGCGGTCGCCCTGGCGTTCGTGGGTCGCCCGAAGCTGGTGCTGCTCGACGAGCCCACGACGGGGCTCGACGTGGATGCGCGCCACGTCTTGTGGTCGGCGATTCGCCGCCACCACGCGGCCGGCACGACGGTCGTCGTTACGAGCCACTACCTGGAGGAGATTGAGGCGCTCGCCGAGCGGGTCATCGTGATCGATCACGGCCGCGTGCTCGCCGACGACACGCTCACCGCGGTGCGCGATCGCGTGATGTCGGCGGTCGTCGAACTCACGTCACCGGAGCCGGCTCGCGTCGCGGCCCTGCCGCACGTCGTGCGCGACGAGGTGGTGGGGGAGGGCGCTGCTGCCGCCGGCCGCCTGCGCCTCACCGTCGACGATGCTGACGCTTTCGTGCGCGAGCTTGTCACGAGCGGTGCGGCATTCGAGCGCCTCACGGTGCGCGGCGCGTCCCTCGAGGAGGCCTTCCTCGCTCTTACCGTGACCTCTGCTGCCCTCACCGATCGGAGTGCCTCATGACGACGACTGTGTCCCCGTTGCCGCTGTATGCGATGCATCTACGGATGCTCGTGATCGAGACACTGCGGGTTCCGATCGCGGTGATCGGCACGATGGCGTTTCCGGCGCTGAGCCTGCTGTTTTTTGTGGTGCCGAACCGCGCAGTGGCCGAGGATCCGGTGTTCGCGACGCAGGCGGTGCTCGGCCTCGCCGTGTTCGCCGTCATGGTGAGCGCTCTGTTCAACTTGGGCCTGACGGTGGCCGAGAACCGCGAGAAGCCGTGGGATCCGTACCTGCGCAGCCTCCCGCTGCCGGCGATGGTGCGCATTGCGGCGCAGATTTCATCGACGGCCGTGTTCAGTTTTCTCGCGATCGTGCCGGTGCTGATCGTCGGCGCCGTGGCGACGGAGGCGAGCGTGTCGGCGGTCGGGCTGGTGGCGGGCCTGCTGGCGCTCGCGGTGACGAGCATCCCGTTCTTGTTGCTGGGCGCGTCGATCGGCTACGCGTTTTCGTCGAAGGCGGCGATCGCGGTGATCCAGGTCGGCATGTTCGGCTTCGCGTTCGGCGGCGGGCTGTTCTTCCCTCCGCAGCTGTTCCCCGAGTGGTTGGAGACGCTGTCGCGCTTCTTCCCGTCGCGTCACGCGCGCGAGCTGACGCTCGCCGCCGTCGAGGGAACAACCCCCGAACTGTGGATGCTCGCGGGCGCGATCGCCTGGACGCTCGGCACCGCGCTCCTCGCCCTCTGGTTGTACCGCCGCGACGAGGGTCGCCGCTACCGCTGAGCGTCGGTCGCGCTCCTCCGCTCGGAGCTGCCGATGTCGCCGCTTTCGATCGCGGCGGCGTCGCGGTCGTAGAGCGCGGCGTGCTCGCGCAGTTCGGGCTTGTGGAGCCGGTCAGCCGCCTTGCGTGAGTAGGCGGCTAGTTCGCGCAGGCCGGCAACTGCCTGCTTGAGGACTTCGTCAGCGCTCGCATCGCTGCCGTACGCGTCGATTATGCGCTGGATGCGCGGGCGAACCTGGTCGCCGGATGGTGCGCCCGCGGGCGGCTCGGCCGTCAGAGGCACGGCGCGGGTGGCAAAGTAGGCGAGGTCGCGGATGCGTGGGCCGGGCGAGCACATGTCCCAGTCGATGACGCCGATGAGCCTGTGATCGGCATCGAACCCGAGGTTGTGCGGGGCGAAATCGTTGTGGCAGATCACCTCGGCGGGTTCGCGGACCGGCTGCTGCCACGTCTGTCCGTCACGAGGGAACGTGGCACTGGCATTGTGCATGCGGCGAAGCCAACTCGCGCCGTCGCTGAGCACGTTGTCGTGCCACACCCACTCAGGCAGGGGGTGCAGCGGAACGTGTCCGTCGATGTACGTGAGCTGCTCACGCGGCGGGTTCGCGCTCGTGTCGATGCCGAGCGGTTGGGGGACGCCGTCGATTCCGGCCGCGCGGAGATGCGTCAGCAGCGCGTGCACCGTTGGGGTCCACGGGCCCGCGTTCCGCAGCACGGTGTCGCCCTCGCGCTCGACCGCGTTCATATTGCCGCCCTCGAGTCGCTCACCCACCGAGCTAGGGTACGCGGCCACGCGATCCTGACGACGCGGCTCCTCCCGACAGGCTTCTCGCGAATGTCGGTCGGGCGTTTGGCGAATGTGCCACTCATGGCACGTGCCGTGCAGGGCACATTCGCGAGATGGACATCCTTTATCTCGTGGTTCACCCCGTGCGATGGCGCATCGTCGAGATCTTGGCGAGCGGCGAGCACACCGCCGGCCAACTCGCCGCCGACATCACGCATCATCACGGCATTGGCCGCGAGGCCGTGTCGAAGCATCTGACGACACTGCGCGAGGCGGGGCTCGTGAGCGCGAGGCCCGACGAGAATGCCCGCATCTATCGACTCAATCCGCGACTGATCGGGGCGCTCGCTGCGATCGTCGAACACCTCCTCGCCCTGCGCGAGGCTGCAGCCATCGACGACATCGACCTCGACGGCAGCGAACGTGACATCGGGTACGAGCGCGATCCTGAGTGGCGGGAGCGTGACCCCGATGACTGCTGGTGTATACGGAAGACCCTGGGTTTGACCTAACACTCGACCGGGCAGCGCTTTATGTATACATTGGGCAGGTGACGGCGGCAGGTTCAGAGCAAGCGACGGCGAGTGAGCCCATTCGCGAGCGCGGCGACAGCGCCGGTCGTTCGACCCTCACCGCCGCCGACCGCGCCTACGCGACCCTGCGCGCCGCGATCATCGACGGCGAGCTCGCGCCTGGTGCACCGCTCGCCGAGGTTGAGCAGTCCATCCGCCTCGGCATGAGCCGCACCCCCGTGCGCGAAGCCTTCGCCCGCCTCACCGACGACGGGCTCGCCACCGAGCTCGGCCCGCGCACCCTCGTCGTCAGCACCATCGACGCCGACGACGTCACCGCCCTCTTCGACCTGCGCCGGGCCCTCGACGAGCAGGCCGCCCGGCTCGCCGCCCGCCGCGCCACCCCCGAGCAGCGCGAGCGGCTGCGCACCCTCGCCGAACGCTTCGGAAACGTCACCACCGCATCCCTCGCCGACGACGACGCCGGCCGCCACGGCTACTACGCCCTCGTCACCGAATTCGACGCCACCATCGACCAGGCGCTCGGCCGCAGCCCTCACCTCGCCGCCGCCATCAGCCGCGTGCGCACCCACCTCGCGCGCGTGCGCCGCCTCGCGCACGACGACGACGCCCGACTCGTCGCATCTGCCTCCGAACACGGCGCCATCGCCGCCGCGATCGCCGACGGCGACGCGGAGCGGGCCGCCCACGCAACGCACCTGCACCTGCACAACGCGCTCACGAGCATCCACGCCCACCTGAAAAGGAGCACCCCATGACCACCACGCACACCGTCCGCACCTACAAGAGCAGCGAGCCCCTGCCGCCCTCCGAGCAGCTGGCCGGCAAGCTCGCCGCCCTCGCCGCCGAGCACGACCGGCCGCTCGACGACGCCGCCGTCGACATGGTCATCAACCGCGTCATCGACAACGCCGCCGTCGCCACCGCCAGCCTCGGCCGCGCCCCCGTCGTCAGCGCCCGCGGTCAGGCCGAAAACCACCCGTACACGCCCGGCTCCACCGTCTTCGGGCTCCCGCAGACCCAGCGTGTCAGTCCCGAATGGGCCGCCTGGGCCAACGGCGTTGCCGTGCGCGAACTCGACTACCACGACACCTTCCTCGCCGCCGACTACTCGCACCCCGGCGACAACATCCCGCCGATCCTCGCCGTCGCCCAGCACGTCGGCGCCACCGGCGAGCAGCTGCTCAAAGGCCTGCTCACCGGCTACGAGATTCAGATCGACCTCGTCAAGGCCATCTGCCTGCACGAACACAAGATCGACCACGTCGCCCACCTCGGCCCGAGCGCCGCCGCCGGCATCGGCACGCTGCTGCGCCTGCCGCAGGACACGATCTTCCAGGCCATCGGCCAGGCCCTGCACACCACCACCGCCACGCGCCAGTCGCGCAAGGGCGAAATCTCGACCTGGAAGGCGCACGCCCCCGCCTTCGCCGGCAAGATGGCCGTCGAAGCCGTCGACCGGGCCCTGCGCGGCCAGACCAGCCCCAGCCCCATCTATGAGGGCGAAGACGGCGTCATCGCCTGGCTGCTGAGCGGCCCGACCGCCCGCTACGAGGTGCCACTGCCTGACTCGGGCCAGGCGCTCACCGGCATTCTCGACAGCTACACGAAAGAGCACTCGGCCGAGTACCAGGCGCAAGCCTGGATCGACCTCGCCCGCCGCCTCGGCACCGAGCGCCCCGAACTGCGCGACCCCGCAAACATCGCGAAGATCGTGCTGCACACCAGCCACCACACCCACTACGTGATCGGCTCGGGCGCGAACGACCCGCAGAAGTACGACCCGACCGCCAGCCGCGAGACGCTCGACCACTCGATTCCGTACATCGTGGCCGTCGCGCTGCAAGACGGGCGTTGGCACCACGTCGACT
>DASSWY010000159.1:0-3878 GCA_035704325.1 Microcella sp.
CGGCGCCATCACGGCGTTGCCAGGGAAAACATGAAATTCGTGTCAGTAGACTGTGGTCGTGGATCTTCTTGATGTCGGTCGTGTCGTCCTCGGTCTCGCCCTCCTGATCGCCGGCGGGGAGGCGCTCGTGCGCGGCGCCTCAACCCTCGCCACACGCCTCGGCATCGCGCCGCTCGTCGTCGGCCTTGTCATCGTGTCGGCGTCGACCAGCGCGCCGGAACTCGCGGTCACGGTCGGTGCCGTGGCTGCAGGCGACCCCGATCTTGCGGTGGGCAATGTCGTGGGCTCGAATATCGTCAACATCCTCTTGATCCTCGGACTGTCGGCGCTGTTCCTGCCGCTCATCGTCAAGCGGCAGCTCGTGCGCTTCGACATCCCCGTCATGGTGGGCATCACAATTTTGCTGTTGGCGCTCTCGCTTGATGGAGAGATCACGCAACTCGACGGAATCCTGCTTTTCGGGGCCGCGGCCGTGCACGTGGGACTGAGCTTCTGGTTCAGCAAGCGAGACCCCGAACTTGCCGCCGACATCGACGTTCCCGCAACGCCCTCGAAGCTGTCTCCTGCCGCGCAGATCGCGCTGGCGGTGGTCTTGGTTCTCGTCGGTATCGGCCTGTTGGTTTTCGGCGCCGAGTTCCTCGTCGAGGGAGCGTCCAACATCGCCGCCGGCTTCGGCGTGTCAAGCCTCGTCATCGGCCTCACCGTCGTCGCGATCGGTACGAGCCTGCCCGAACTCGTCACCTCGATCGTCGCGGTGCGCCGCGGTGAGCGCGACATTGCGGTTGGGAACATCGTTGGCAGCAACATCTTCAACATCGGTGTCGTGCTCGGAATCCCCGCGATGTTCTTCCCGGCGGGTATTCCCGTCGCCGCGTCGGCCATCGCACTCGATCTGCCGCTCGCCCTCGCCGCGGCGGTCGCGCTGTTGCCGATCGCCTTCACAGGTTTCGCGATCGCGCGCTGGGAGGGCGGTCTCTTCGTCGCCCTCTACGTGGCGTACACCGTCTACCTGATCCTGAACGCCGTGCAGCACGACGCGCTCAGCGGCTTCACGACCGTGATGGTCTTTTTCGTCTTGCCGCTCGTGGCGATCACCCTGATCGCGGTGACCGCATACGAGGTGGGTCTCATCCGGGGTCGCAAGCAGGCCGCCGACCCCGACACTGATCCGGCGGCGACTAGCCCAGCAAGTCCTTCATCTGCGAGTAAATGAGGCCAGCGGCCTTCTTCGGGTTCAGGCGCGACAGGCGCGACATGAACCGCGCATCCTGACCAATGAAGATCTCGTAGCTACCCTTCTCGATCGCCTCGATGATCTGGCGCCCCGCCTCGGCCGGCGCCGTTGTGTTGCGGCCCTTGTCGCCCGCGGCCGCCGTGAGCTTCTGCATCTCCTCATCGGTCATCACCCCCGAGTTGATGCTGATGTTCGTGCCAATCGCGCCGGGGAACACCCCGGTCACCGATACGCCCGTCTCCATGAGTTCAGAGTGCAGGGCGCGGCTCAACTGGGCGACGGCCGCCTTGGTGGCGCCGTAAACCCCCTGGCCGGGAACCGGCGCGTACGCACCCATGCTCGCGACGTTCACGATCGCCGCCTCGGGGCGCGCGACGAGGTGCGGCAAGAACGCCTTGACGGTATTCAGCACCCCGTAGAGGTTCACATCGATGACGCGCTCGATCTGGTCCCAGTCGAGGTCGCTCACTGGCACGAACTTCTGAATGATGCCGGCGATGTTGAGCAGGCCGTCGACCTGGCGGTGCTGGGCGATGATCGCCGCGGGCAGGGCGAGCACGGCCTCGCGGTCGGTGATGTTGACGACGTGCGTCGTGACGCGGCCGGGCAGCCCCTTCGCGAGGGCAGCGGTGTCGGCCAGCCCCGACTCGCTGAGGTCGAGCGCGGCGACGTGGCCGCCCTTCCGCGCAATGCCGAGGGCAACCTCGCGGCCAATGCCGTTTCCGGCTCCGGTGATGGCGAATACCTTGCCCGTGATCTGCATTTCGCGATCGTAAGCCACCGCCCATTGCCAGGTACCGGTGCCACGCTCGACGCATGGCCGTCCTGCCGATGTTCCCGCTCGGGTCCGTGCTGTTTCCGTACATGCCGACCGCGCTGCGCATCTTCGAAGAGCGCTACATCGTGATGCTCTCCGAGATTCTCGGCAATGAGCCGGCCGAGTTCGGCATCGTGCTCATCGAGCGCGGCAGTGAGGTTGGCGGGGGAGAGCAGCGCTTCCCGATCGGAACCGTCGCCCGCATCACCCAGGTGCAGACGAGCGAGGGCTTCATCGGACTCGTCGCCCAGGGCGACCGTCGCATCGAGGTGGTCGACTGGCGCCCCGACGACCCGTACCCGCTCGCCGATGTGCGCGACGTTCCCGACTTCGACGTTGACGACGAGCTACTGCCGCTGATGGAGGAGGTCGAGCGCACCGTGCGCGCCACCATCGCCCAGGCGAGCGAGTTCGTCGAGGTGCCCTGGCCGGCCGACATTCAGCTCGACGACGACCCGCGCGCCGCCATCTGGCAACTTGCGGCGATCGCGCCGCTCGGCCCGCTCGACCAGCAGAAGCTGCTGCGCAGCGAGACCCCCGAGCAGTTGCTCACGGCCACGCGCGAGCTCACCCTCGAGGCCGCCGAGATGCTGACCCTGACCGGTGACTGGGACGACGAGATCGATACCCTCGAGCCGTGACCCTGATCGACGCGCTGCCGATACCCGCCGACCCCGCCACCGCCTCGTGGGCGATCCCGGTGTTCGCGCTCATGGCGCTCACCACCGTCATCGTGCTCGTCTGGCAGACGGTCCGCTATTTCCGCGACAACCGCGACGACGATGAGGATGCGCGCCGCGGCCCCGACGACGCGGCGTAACGCAGGCGACACACCGGCTTGGTACGCTGAGGCTCACAACTGCACACTCGGCCGTCACAGCGCGCGGAAGAGTCCCCGGCCACGCCGGGGCGCCGAAGGAGCAAGCCTCCCCGCCAATCTCTCAGGCACCCGTACCGCGCGCCGCAGGCCACTCTGAAAAGCAGGGCGAGCATCCTCATCGATGCACAAGCCCTCGCCCACGGTGAAAGCGCGACCGGCGTGGCCCGGCCCGCGAAGCTCTCAGGCACCATGACAGAGGGGGAGTTCCGAAGCCCCGCACCGTCGCGCCCAAAGGAACTCCATGACCGAGTCCGTCGTACCCCCTCCGCAGACCTCGCCGCTGCACGCTGAGCACGAGGCGCTCGGCGCCCAGTTCACCGACTTCGGCGGCTGGCTCATGCCGGTGCGCTACAGCTCTGACCTCGCAGAGCACCACGCCGTGCGCACCGCTGCCGGCCTGTTCGACATTTCGCACATGGCCGAGATCACGGTCAGCGGGCCCGACGCGGGGGCGTATCTCGACGAGGCGCTCGCCGGTCGGCTGTCGACCCTGCCGCCGATGAAGGCCAAGTACTCGCTGCTGCTCGCCGACGATGGCGGCATCATCGACGACCTGATCGTGTACCGAACGGGCGAGGCCGAGTGGCTGGTGGTCGCCAACGCTGGCAACCGCGCGCCCGTCGTCGAGGCGCTGCACGCGCGCCGCGGCGTGCATGAGGTCGAGCTCGTCGATCTCACCGAGACCATGGCGCTGATCGCGGTGCAGGGTCCGGCGGCTGAGCGCATCCTCGGCCGGGTTGACGGCCTCGCGACCACCGACGAGCTGTCGGGTGGCACGACCCTCGAGACGCTCCGCTACTACGCCGCGATGGGCATGGCCTGGCGGGGCGGCTCCGTTCTCGTCGCCCGCACCGGTTACACGGGCGAAGACGGCTTCGAGCTGTACGTCGACGTCGAGCACGCTGCCGAGCTGTGGCGCGCGATCCTCGCCGCGGGCGCGGCCGACG
>DASSWY010000164.1:0-8846 GCA_035704325.1 Microcella sp.
GGTGTGATCGCCGTTGCGGGTGTGACGCCCGAACTTAACGCGCTCGTTGTTCAGCTGTTCGTCCTGTCGTCGGGCATCGTGCTGCTCGCCGTTCTCGCGGTATCCGGAGCTCAACAGCGCCTGCTTCGCCTGTCGACCTCGGCGATTGACGCATCGCTGACGGGGTTCGCCGAACTGCGTGATCGCGACGGTCGCTGGAGTCTCGAGGCACAAAACGACGCGGCCCGCATCGCGCTCGGCGAGGGGGAGCGCGGGCTTACCGACGCCTTCGACGCGCCGAGCGCGCTCGTGATTGAGGCGCTCGCCGCCCGAACCCCCGAAGAGGCCGAGTCGCTCGGCGGCTCAGAACGGGTCGCGACGGCATCGGGTCGCATTCTGCAGGCCACGATCGCACCCCTGCTCGACCCCGACCGCGGGGCCCGCGATGACATCCACCGGCGCTTCTCGCTGCAGTTCATCGACGTCACCGACTCGATCGCGCTGGCCCAGGCTGAGGAGGCCGACCGCCGGCGTGCGGCCGACATGCAGCGGGCTCTGCTGCCCGACCGCGTACCGGCCGGGCTCACGGGTTGGCAACTGGCGGGAGCCTGTCGCCCCAGCCGCGAGGTGGGCGGCGACTTCTATTCGTGGTCCCTCGACGGCGCGACGCTCGCGATCACGCTCGGCGACGTCATGGGCAAGGGGCTGGGCGCGGGCGTCATGGCGGCGTCGCTACAGACGGCCGCCCGTTTGACGAACACCGGATGCGCGCCCTCGGTCGTGCTCGCGCGCTCGGCCGCCGCCGTCCGCGATCAATTGGAGCGCGCATCCACCTTCGCGACGATCGTGCAGGTGCACGTCGACATCGAGACGGGGCGCGTGCAGTACGCGGATGCGGGACACGGTCTGACGATCATCGTGCGTCCCGACGGCTCGTTCACCCGCTTGGCGAGCGTCAACCTGCCGCTCGGGGTCGACGACGATGAGGCCTTGGTCGACGCGGAGGCAGCGATCGCCGCCGGCGACGTTCTGCTGAGCCTCAGCGACGGCGCACTCGACGCGTTTCCCGAATCGGCCGACCCGCTCGCCGACGTTGCCGCACTGGTTGCGGGAGCAGCCAGCGCTGATGCGGCCGTCGAGGCCACGATCAACCTCTCGACGCTGCCCGGCATCGCCGACGACATCACGGTCGTCGCCCTACTCCGCGGCTAGGCGATGCGCCGCAGCAGCGGCGGCGCAGAAACATGCACAGAGGGGATGACGGGAATCGTCCCCACCGCCCCTCCACCCGCCGCTTCGCGGCGCGCGGAGCCTCTAGCGGCGTGGGCCCACCCAAGGGTTCGATTCGCAACAACACGAATGCCCTGCCAGGTGGCCGGCGGCCACCCGTCAGGGCATTGGAGGGGATGACGGGAATCGAACCCGCACCATCAGTTTGGAAGACTGAGGCTCTACCATTGAGCTACATCCCCGCGTCGGGGGTGACCCCGCGCGAATTCCCAGCGTAGCGCACCGAATACTGCTCCCGGCGGTCGCGCCCAGTTACTCGGCTAGACTCGCCACGGCCATTTTTCGTCCGCGACCGTTCGTCGTGACGCGCGCATGGTCACGGCTCGGTCGCGGGGCGTAGCTCAGCTTGGTAGAGCGCCCGCTTTGGGAGCGGGAGGCCGCAGGTTCAAATCCTGTCGCCCCGACCAGGCCCTTACACGTCCACACACCCAGGAGATCCCCTTTGGTCCAGTCCACGGTCGAGAAGCTCAGCCCGACGCGCGCAAAGCTCGTCATCACGGTCACCCCCGATGAGCTGAAGCCCAGCATCGAGCACGCCTACAAGCACATCGCCGAGTCGGTCACGATTCCCGGCTTCCGCAAGGGCAAGGTTCCGCCGCCCATCATCGACCAGCGCGTCGGTCGCGCGGAGGTGCTGAACCACGCCGTCAGCGAGGGGCTCGACACGTTCTACCGCGCCGCCGTCGCCGAGCAGGGCATCCGCGCCCTCGGCCGTCCCGCCGCCGACGTCAGCGCCTGGCCGAACGAGAAAGACTTCTCGGGCGACCTCGAGATCACCGTCGAGGTGGATGTTCGCCCCGAGTTCGAGCTGCCGGCGTACGAAAACGAGACGGTCACCGTCGAGGCGGCTGAGGTCACCGAGGAGGAGATCGACGCCGAGCTCGAGAACCTCCGCACCCGTTTCGGCACGCTCGTGACGGTGGACCGCCCGGCGAAGGCCGGCGACTTCGTGCAGCTCGACCTGGTGGCCACGGTTGGCGGCAACACGGTCGACAGCGCCAACTCGATCTCGTACGAGCTGGGCTCGGGCGAGCTGATTGACGGCATCGACGAGGCCGTTGACACGCTCACCGCCGGCGAGACCACCACCTTCGAGTCGAAGCTGCTCGGCGGTGACCACGAGGGCGAGACCGCCCAGATCGAGGTCACCGTGCAGTCGGTGAAAGAGCGCGAGCTGCCCGAGGCCGACGACGACTTCGCTCAGATCGCCAGCCAGTTCGACACGATCGGCGAGCTGAAGGACGACATTCGCGAGCAGCTCGCTCAGCGCAAGTCGTTCGGTCAGGGCGCCGAGGCGCGCGAGAAGCTGCTCGAGTGGATGCTCGAGCAGGTCGAGATTCCCGTGCCCGAGCAGCTCGTCGAGGACGAGGTGCACCGTCACCTCGAGAACGAGAACCGCCTGGAAGACGATGTGCACCGCGCCGAGGTGCAGGAGTCGACGAAGAAGACCTTCACGACCCAGATCCTGCTCGACTCGCTCGCCGAGAAGGAGGAGGTGAAGGTCAGCCAGGACGAGCTGACCCAGTTCCTCATCCAGGGCGCGCAGCAGTACAACATGGAGCCGGGCGAGTTCATCAAGATCCTCGACCAGAACGGCCAGATCCCCGGCATGGTCGGTGAGGTCGCCCGTTCGAAGGCGCTTTCGGTTGCCCTCAGCAAGATCACCGTCGTCGACACCGCCGGCAACGCCGTCGACCTGTCGCGCTTCACCGCCGCGGCGACCGCCCCCGTGGGCGACGCAGTCGTCGAGGAGGGCGACGAGACCCACGACGACCACGAGGGTCACAACCACTAGGCGACTCCTCATCAGGGTGCCCCGCGCATCCTGATTCGACCGGGCTCGCAGCCGACAGGCTGCGGGCCCGTTGTCGTTTCCTGAAGACCAGCCGACACCCGCTCTGCCCACGGCGAACACGCCCCGGTCGGCGCATCCCGGTCGCGTAGATTCGTGACCACAGAGACGAGACCAAGGAGCTTTCTCAATGGCCGAACCGGCAATGCCCAACAACGTCTTCGACAAGTTGCTGAAAGACCGCATCATCTGGCTCGGGTCGGAGGTGCGCGACGAGAACGCGAACGAGATCGCGGCGAAGCTGCTGCTGCTCGCGGCCGAAGACCCTGAGAAGGACATCTACCTCTACATCAACTCGCCCGGCGGCTCGATCACGGCCGGTATGGCGATCTACGACACCATGCAGTTCGTGCCGAACGACATCGTCACCGTCGGCATCGGTATGGCCGCCTCGATGGGGCAGCTGCTGCTGACCGCGGGCACCAAGGGCAAGCGGTACATCACGCCGAACGCCCGCGTGCTGCTGCACCAGCCGCACGGCGGCTTTGGCGGCACGTCGAGCGACATCCAGACGCAGGCCGCGCTCATTAACGACATGAAGCGCCGCCTGGCCGCCATCACGGCCGACGCGACGGGCAAGACGCTCGAGCAGGTCATGGAAGACGGCGACCGCGACCGCTGGTTCACCGCCGACGAGGCGCTCGAGTACGGCTTTGTCGACCACATCCGCGCCTCGGCGAGCGATGTCGTCGGCGGCGGCGGCACCGAGCACGCGAAGTAACCCGGCCGGTAGACGAGAGACGAAGAAGGACTGATCATGCAGATGCCCACCGGCGGAATCCCCGCGCACCTCATGCCCAACAGCCGCTACATCCTGCCGAGCTTTGAAGAGCGCACGGCATACGGCTACAAGCGCCAAGACCCCTACGCCAAGCTCTTCGAAGACCGCATCGTCTTCCTCGGCGTGCAGGTCGACGACGCGAGCGCCGACGACGTCATGGCTCAGTTGCTCGTGCTCGAAAGCCAAGACCCTGAGCGCGACATCGTCATGTACATCAACTCGCCCGGCGGCTCGTTCACGGCGATGACGGCGATCTACGACACGATGCAGTACATCCGCCCGCAGATTCAGACGGTCGTGCTCGGCCAGGCCGCATCGGCCGCCGCCGTGCTGCTCGCCGCGGGCTCGCCCGGCAAGCGCCTGGCGCTGCCGAACGCGCGCGTGCTGATCCACCAGCCGGCCACCGGCGACGCGGGTCGCGGGCAGGCCTCCGACATCGAGATTCAGGCGAAAGAGATCGCCCGCCTGCGCGAGTGGCTCGAAGAGACGCTGTCGAAGCACTCGAACAAGAGCGTCGAGGAGGTCCACAAGGACATCGACCGCGACAAGATCCTCATCGCGCACGAGGCGCTCGAGTACGGCCTGATCGACCAGGTACTCACGAGCCGCAAGACGCAGCCGGCGCTCACCGCGGGCTAAGGCACCACCGGCTCACCGCGAGCTGCGCGAACGACGCGAGCCCCGCATCCGATTTTCTGGATGCGGGGCTCGCGGTCGTTCACGGCGCGTTACGCGCGGCGGCGGCGCGCGTACAGAACGCCGCCGATGATCGCGGCGAGCAGGGCGAGCGCGCCCACGGCGATGCCGACGGTCGCGGCGACGGGGAGGCCCGTTGCGTCGTCGGCCGTGTCCGTGGACTCCGCGGTGTCGCTCGGCTCGGGGGTCGACGTCGGCTCATCGCTGGCGGCCGGCTCGTCACTGCCCGTGGCGTCGGGCACCTCGCTCGGTGCGGGGTCGGCCGCACCCGGAATCGGGTCGCCGCAACTGAGCGGCTCGGGGCTTCCGGGCGTCACGACCGCGTCGGCGGTCGGCGTGTAGACGAACGTGAACTCGCCCGAGAGGGTGTGGCTGTCGGAGGAGATGAACTGATACGCCAGGGTGTACGTGCCCGCCTCGCCGAGTGTCGCCGGCATGCTGAGCGTCGCGCCGTCGACGGCGAGGCAGCCGTCGCCGTAGAACTGGCCGGCGGCGTCGGTGACCTGCAGGGCGAAGCCGGTGCCGTCGCCCGCAATGTCAAGCATCTCCTCGTTGGTGACGACGTCGAAGCGCTCGGGCACCTCGGTGATGCTTGCGCCCTCGCCGGGAGTCGTCGAGACGACGAAGTTGTGGGCCGAGGCGGGGCTGACCGCGGCGAGCGACAGCAGAGCGGCGGCGCCGACGGCCGCGAGTGAGCCGAGGGTCGTCCGCAATGCGCCCGCTCGAGAATCGCGGTCGAGGGGGCGGAGTGTGGTCGTGGTCATGGTGTGTCCTTCACAAAGTGTCTGAGGGCCGATAGCCCGGGGGCGTGCGCGTGCACGGCGGGTGGCGGAATCGCCGGGGGTGCGCTCAGACGAGGACGGGCGGGCCGCGCCGTGTCAGCGGCCGCGTCTGCGGGCGCGCGGCGGGCACAACGCGGCGACGAGCGGCAGGATGCGCGGCGCGCGCCGGTCGCTCGCTGGCGGCCGCGAGGCTGCTCCGCCGTGTCGCGCGCGAGATCTCGCGTGCGAGCGTCATGAGCGCGCGTTCGATCGCGGAGCGTCCGCCGAGCACGACCAGCATGGCGACGGCAGCCGCGACGAGGTGGGCGCCGAGCATCGCGCTCGACGCGAGCGCCGCGTCGGCCGTCACCGAGCCGAGGGTCGCGACGTGCTCAAGGGCGGTGTGCTGGGCGTGCTCGGTGTGCTCGGTGGGGGCGTGGGCGGCACCCCCTGATTCGGGGCCGAACACCGAGAACAGGAGGTGGAAGACGGCCTGGTCGGCGGCGACCCCGATGGCCAGCCTCGCCGGCGTCGCTCGGCGGCCCACGATGAGCGCCCCCACCGGCACCCCGATCAGCAGGGCGACGACGAGGGTCGGAAGGGCCGCGATGCCACCGCCGGCGACGGCGTGGCCGGTGGCCGCAACGACCACCGCGACCAGCGCGACGAGGCTCGAGGCGGCGACGCGGATGCGTCGTGCGGCGAGGCGATCGTCGGTCGTCATGGTGTCTCCAGGGTAGGCGGGGCGCGCGAGGGCGGGCTGTGTGCGATTCGTGACCCGAGCATCCGACGATCGCTGATCGGGGCACATGCTCAGCTTCGCGCGACGCGCCCGGGGGAGAGGGCGTGCACGAACGTCGGTGGTGGGGGTTAGGCTCGACGCACACCGCCCGCGGTCAGAGAAAGGAGGCGCTCATGGCTCGCATCGGAGAGAGCGCCGACCTGCTCAAGTGCTCGTTCTGTGGCAAGAGCCAGAAGCAGGTCCAACAGCTGATCGCCGGGCCCGGCGTCTACATCTGCGACGAGTGCGTCGAGCTGTGTAACGAGATCATCGAAGAGCGCCTGGCCGAGTCGGGCGAGGCGGCATCCGCCGACTTCGAACTGCCGAAGCCGCGCGAGATCTACTCCTTCCTTGGCGAGTACGTGATCGGCCAAGAGGCCGCCAAGCGCGCGCTGTCGGTGGCTGTCTACAACCACTACAAGCGCATCCGCGCAGCCCAGACCATCCAGCCGGCCGATCAGAAGGCCGATGAGGTCGAGATTGCCAAGAGCAACATCCTGCTCATTGGCCCGACGGGCTGCGGTAAGACGTACCTCGCCCAGACGCTCGCGAAGCGCCTCAACGTGCCGTTCGCGGTCGCCGATGCCACGGCGCTGACCGAGGCGGGCTACGTCGGCGAAGACGTCGAGAACATCCTGCTGAAGCTGATCCAGGCCGCTGAATACGACGTCAAGCGTGCCGAGACCGGCATCATCTATATCGACGAGGTCGACAAGATCGCCCGCAAGGCCGAGAACCCGTCGATTACTCGCGACGTTTCGGGCGAGGGCGTGCAGCAGGCACTGCTGAAGATTCTCGAGGGCACGGTCGCGAGCGTTCCCCCGCAGGGCGGCCGCAAGCATCCGCACCAAGAGTTCATCCAGGTCGACACCACCAACGTGCTGTTCATCGTCGCGGGCGCGTTCGCCGGGCTCGAAGACATCATCAGCCAGCGTGCGGGCAAGCGCGGAATCGGCTTCGGTGCGCCGCTGCACGACAAGTCGAAAGAGCTCGACCTCTTCAGCGAGGTGCTGCCCGAAGACCTGCACAAGTTTGGGCTGATTCCCGAATTCATCGGGCGCCTTCCCGTCGTCACCACCGTGTCGCCGCTCGACCGCGACGCGCTCATCGACATCCTCACCACGCCGCGCAACGCGCTCGTCAAGCAGTACCAGCGCATGTTCGAGATTGACGGCGTCGAGCTCGAGTTCTCGCCAGAGGCGCTCGACGCGATCGCCGACCTCGCCGTGCTGCGGCAGACCGGCGCACGCGGCCTGCGCGCCATCCTCGAAGAGGTGCTCGGCCCGATCATGTTCGACGTGCCCAGCAACGACGACGTGCAGCGCGTCATCGTCACCCGCGAAGCGGTGCTCGAGAACGCCGCGCCGACCATCGTGCCGCGGCGCCCGGCTCGCCGCGAAAAGTCCGCGTAGAACAGCCCGCGCGCGCCGCGAGCGGTGCGCGACGAGCTGCGCCTTTCGAGTCGTGCGGCGTGATGCTTAGGGGTCGAGGCCGCTGATGAAGTCGGCGGTCGCGCGCGCGATCTGCGCCTGAACATCCTCCGTCGTGACGGTCGCCTCGCCATCGCCCGCCTGCGTGCCATAGTCACCGAACTGCGCGTGATTCGCGCCGTCGAGAGTGATCGTGACGGTCTCGCCGGGCAGCAGGTTCGCCCGCGAGGCAATGTCGTCGGGGGTGCTGAGGCCGTCGTTCGTCGCCACGAACGACGCGACAGCGAGCTGCGAGTTCGAGAGATCGGCGTCGCAGTAGCTGCCGAAGAGCATCAGCCCCACCACGTGAGGGGACGTAGGTGCGCCCGAGGGCTCAGCAGCGGTCTGTGCCCACTGGCACGCCCGCACGCCACCGAGAGAGTGCCCGCCAACCAACCAGCGGTCAATGTCGGGGGCGTCCGCCGTGAACGTCTCGAGGGGGCGGGTGTCGAGAATGGCGAAGTTCAGGGTGGGGCGCGTGATCACGACCGTCATGCCGGTGGCGTTCACGATTCCGCTCATCTTGTAGAGGTACGCCGACGGCTCGACCCGGGCGCCGGGGATAAACACCAGGCCCAGCTCGTCGCCCTCGCCGCCTGCCGTCGTGGGCTCGATCACGTAGCCGCGGTCGGTGCCCGTGATCTGCACGGCATTGCTGCGCCAGACGGCGAGTGACACATCGGGGTCGGCCCGGTAGGGGAGGTTTGCCCAGACCAGGAAGCCCGCGACAAGGAGGCCGAGCAGGGCGAACGCGGTCCCGACGATGATGAGAGCACGGCGGGCGCGAGAGGGCATGACTTGAGTGAACGCGACGAGATGCCGTCGCCGCAAATTCCTCGTGGCGGCACGCGGTGTTCTCACAGGCGCGAAACACCCCAGAAGAATCAGTGACGGGGGATACGCTTCGCTCATGTCGGAATCGCTGCGCTCTCGCCTTCGGGCCCTGCCCGATTTCCCGGATGACCTGCCCGTGTTCGATCGCTCACAGGCCCCCGATGACCCGCAGATCCTCTTCCTGCGCTGGCTGGACGATGCGCTAGCCCACGGCCTCGTGCAGCCGCACGCCTTCACGCTGTCCACCGCCGGACCGACCGGCCACGTCACCGCACGCACGCTGATCCTGAAAGACCTCGACGCGGGTCGCTGGGTGTTCGCCGGTGCGCGGTCGACGCGCAAGGGCATCGACCTGGCTGCGAACCCGAGCGCGGCCATGACCTTCTTCTGGCCACAGCGCGGC
>DASSWY010000169.1:0-4750 GCA_035704325.1 Microcella sp.
CGCCATGGCTGACTCACCCCTCGCGTCGAACCCGTACGAGGTTCTCGGCGTCGCGCCGACCGCGAGCGATGACGAGCTGAAGAAGGCGTACCGCCGGCGGCTGCGCGAGGCGCACCCCGACACCGGCGGCTCGAGCGCCGAGTTCGACCGCGTGCAGCAGGCATGGCAGCGCATCGGAACGCCGTCGGCCCGCGCGGCCTACGACACCGGCAGCGACAGTGGCAGTGGGGGCGGCGCTGCGTGGGCGCACTCGGCCGGAGGCGGCGCGCGTTCTCGCGGCGACAGCCGTCCGAACGCGACGAGCCACGGGCATCCGGGCGGATACTTCCGCGAGCGCTACCTCGACCTCATGCGCGAGTGGGTGGGGCGCGGCGTCGAGATTCCCGACCCCTACGACGCGCAGCTCGTGCGCAGCGCGCCGCGCGAGATTCGGCACCTCTTGGCCGCCGCCGTCGCCGAGGAGAAGACCGCGGGAGCCCTGTTCAGCCTCGGCATCGGCTTCACCCTCTGGCACGACGTGCTCGCGGGCTCAGGCCCGCTCGACAAGATCGACCACATTGTGCTCGGGCCGACCGGGCTCTGGGCGGTCTTGAGCGAAGACTGGGGCGCGCCGGTGAAGGTCAAGCGCGGCGAACTCATCGGCGAGGGCCTTGAGCCGGGGGAGCGGCCCCTGCACGACCTGTCGGTGCGGGCAAAGGTCATCGCCCGGGCGGCGAAGGTGCGTTTCTCGGCGCTTGTCGTCGTCGTTGACGACGAGCACGCGCCCGCGTCGCTCACCGAGCTGAAATCGATCCGCGGGGCGCAGGGGATGCTCGTCGAGCGTTCGCGCCTCGTCAACCTGATTCGCTCGGGGCTGCCCGGCGTCGGGGTGGGCGGAACCGACCTCTTCGAGGTGCGCACCCGCATTCAGCAGGCCGTTCGCTACGTGTACTAGGCGCGGGGGCCGCGCACGACACGCCCCCTCTTTGCGGGGGTGTTGACGGGCGCTCGCGTGTGTCACCCTGAACGTGCAGTCGACTACCCATCGGCCGCCGGTGTACCCGCACCGAGCACGACCCACCCGAATATCCGCACCCAACCCCCCAGGTGCACACCCGCGACTGCTGCTGGCCGCGCGCGTACCCCCGAGGGGTCGACCCGCTGGGAGCGACCCATGACTCGCCTCTTTGAAATCCCGCCGCCGAACGGTGACCCGATCGACGCGCCGCCCGTCGGAACATCGCTGTTCCGCATCGACCACCCCCTCTACGAGGCCGACTCGCGCGCCGACTGGGTGGCTGAGCGCCTCCTCGCCGACGACGAGCTCTTCCACGACAAGGTGCACGTGCCGGCGAAGGCCAAGACGCGCACGGTGGGCGTGCGCGGCGCGAAGGCGATCACGTACTCGACCTTCCGCGGCATCGTCGACCACATGCTGCGCGAGGCGCCGCGCGTGCAGTCGGTGTGCATTCCCGACGACCTCGTCGAGCAGGCCCTGTACGACGGGCCGAACTCGATCACCCACCACAAGGTTGAGCAGGGCGGGCAGTTGCTCTCGCGGCTCTTCCTGCACTACTGGCGCGCGGTATCGCACGCCTTCGACGAGGCGTGGGAAGACCACCGCGACCACCTGCTGTGGCACCCGCACGGGCTCGCCGCCCTCGCCTCGCTCGGCGCGCGCGTCGTGCAAGACCAGGTCGACACCTACGACATTCGCCAGCGCTACTTCGACGAGGTGCTCGAGGGCGTCGCCTCGAGCGTGTCGCTCGCGAAGTCGGAGTACGTCGGCATCGCCCCGCACGAGCTCACCGACCACCTGCTGCAGAAGCTGGCCGCGGCCCGCTCGGGCAGCCGTCGGTCGGCGGGTTTGACGGCTGTTCCCGGCACGGTGGGCTCGATCGACTGGGGTTCGGGGGCGGTTCCGGCCTCGCCCGACCTCGGCATCGCGTCGGCGAGTTAGCAGAGTCGCACTCAGCGTTCTGCCACCTGGCTAACAGCAACACGCGGGGTCACCTCCAGCCCACGTGCCGGTAATGCGCGCACCCTTTCGGGCATGGCATGGCTGACGAAGAAGCGGCCCGCACAGGGCCCGAACGGCACCACGAGCGGCGACGACGCGTTCACGACCGACTGGTCGAGCGACGACCCGACCGGCGAAATCATGGTCGTGCACGAGCGCAGCGCCACGGCATCGCCCCCGACCGCGCCCATCTCGGCGGGCCCCGTTCTCGACGGCGCCGTCAGCGCCACCGTCATCGAAAAGGTTGACGGTCTCATGCAGCAGGTGCAGTACGACCTCTCGATCGGTCACCACCTCGAAGCCGACCAGCTACTGCGGGAGCGCCTGAAGGCATCCCGCATCGAACTGACCGACGAGCAGATTGACGCCCTCGTCGAAGAACTCGCCCCCGTCGACTACGCGCGGCACGCGCGCGAGCGGCTCGAGGCGGAAGAGGCAGAGAAGGCGGCCGATGCCGTCGGAGAGGGGACGCGCTAATGGTGCTCGACCTATCGAACGAGGGGCTGCGCAGCGACATGTACGCGAACCCCCACCGCGAGCGGGTGCTGGCCGTGTCGTCGCAAGACTCGCCGGTCATGAAGGGCTGGTCGGACGCGTCGGTGCGGCAGAAGGTCGCCGGCATCGTCGACCAGGTGCGCCTCGACCTCTCGCAGGGCCACCGCCACACGGCAGAAGAGCTGCTGCGCGAACGCTTTAAGGCCTCGAAGGTCGAGGTCGACGACGAGCGGGTGCTCGCGTTGGCGATGTCGCTGCGCGGCGTCGATCACGAGCTGACGCGCCGCGAAGAAGAGGCCCGCCGTGCTGCCGAAGAGGCAGGCGACGGGCCCGACGCGTAAATCGCGCGTCTGATCGCGCGTCTGATCGCGGCGGATGCGCGTGGTGGGTCTACCGGGTCTGCTGGGTCTACCAGGTCAGTGCGTCTATTGCGCCTTCTGCGCCTCCTGCGCCTACTGTGCCTCGAACGCGTACCCGGCGAGATCCCAGTAGCTGTAGATGATCCAGGCACCGTTGCCCGCGCCGTCGCTCGGGATGAGAACGGCCACGTTGGCGCTGGCTGATGCCCCGGAGTCAATGATGCCCACGTCAAACAGCGACGGGGCGGGGTCGACGACGGGCACGCTGAACTGAGTGGCGAACAGGCCGTCGCGCGGCTGGAACCCGGCCTCGACGGCGTACCACGGGTCGAGCTCGTCGCCGCTGATGTTGGTGACGGTGAGCGTGGCCACGCCGTACTGGTACCCGGTGGGCGGGGGCTCGTTCGTGTCGCTCGCGGCGGCGACCGCTGCTGAGCCGTCGAGCTCGACAGCAGAGAGGGTCACCTCCCAGATGCCGTTGCCGGCGTCGGTGATGACGACGGTCTCGCCGACGGCGAGAGGATCGTCGAGGGACCCGGGCCCGGAAGTCGGGAGGGAAATGGTGTCATCAACGGTTCCCGGGTCGGCGCCATCAGCGCTGGCTCCGTCGTCGCCGAATCCGCGATCGTCTGACTCAACCGGTGCGGGCGGGAAGCCGGTGGGCGGGAACGGCGTGCTCGAGTTGAGCACGGCGAGGAAGCCGACGGTATACAGGGCAACGAAGATGCCCGACAGCACGAGCGCGACGGCGTTGACGATGACGGCCGACACCGGCAGCCCCTTGCCGCTCAGGTATTTGCGCAGCGCCACGATGCCAAGAATCAGACCGACGATCGCCATGATCAGCGAAATGACGTTGATGAACGGAATCCAGAAGCCCAGCAGGGCGAGAATGCCGACGATCAGGGCGGCGATCGCGAGACCGCGACCGGGTGCGGCTGCGGTGGCCGTGCCGGGCGCGGCGTAGGCCGCGTACGGGTTCGGCGCGGCCGGGGCCGGCTCGCCGGCGGGGAAGTCGGGCGTCGAGGCCGCGGCCGGAGGTGCCGGTGGGGTGACGTCACCGGGAGGTGCGGGCGGCACGGCGGGTGCGGAGCCCTCCGGTGCTGCGGGCGGCGCCGGGGGAGCAGGTGGGGCGGGTGGAGCCGGCGGCGCGGGCGGTGTCGCTGCGGGCTCGGGCGGCACCGGGGGAGCGGGCGGCGTCGGCGGGTCTGACGGGGTGCCGTCGCCGGGGGTGTTCGGGGGCTGCTGATCGGTCATGGGCTGAACGATATTGCATTCCTCAGTTTTCGCCGATCCCCCGATCGGGGTGGCGGCCTGCTGGCGTCTCGCCGCGGAATTGGGCGCCTCGATAGGGCGCGACGATGGCGGCGACGCGACCGCGTGCATCCACGTCGATGGTGGCGGGGTCGCGGGTGCCAAGCGACTGCGTGCGGGTGGCGCCGTGGCGGTGCCAGAGGGCGGCCGTCCAAGCGCAGAGGGCGGCGTCGAGCAGGTCTTCGCGGTGCTTGCGGGCCGCCTCGCCACGCACGGGCGTCGGCGTGGTGGCGAGCTCTGCGGTGGCGGGGTGGCTCGCGAGATCGAGGGGCGGGTCGGCAGTGCGCAGTTGCGCGGTGCGGTGGATGAGGTCGTCGGTGGCGGCGGCGCGGCGTTCGCGGGCCTCGGCGCCGGGAATCGTCGTGTTGAGGCGCTTGTATCGGGGGCGTTCGACGTCGTAGCCAAACTCGCGGCAGCCGACAAGGGTCGTGTAGGGGTAGCACTCGAAGGCGACCGCGCCGCCCGGTGCGACGGGCGCCGTGCCGTCGGTGTAGGTGACCCCGCGCCGCTCGAGGAGCTCGAGCAGCACCTCGCCCGCCTTGCTGGCGAGCGCCTGGTTGCTGGCGTTCGCGCCGACCTTCCA
>DASSWY010000214.1:0-7500 GCA_035704325.1 Microcella sp.
GCATCCACGCCAGCCACGCGTACAGTTCGGCGGCGCCCTCCGGCCCGCCCGCACCCTCGTCGCCGTCGACGACAATGCCGAGACGCTCGGCGAGGATCAGGCGCAGATCGCCGATCGCGCGCATCCAGTCGATCGCCTCGCCCTCGTTGAGCGTGACCGCCGTCGGCGTCGCGGCGTCCGCGACGGCCCGAAGCGGCTCGGTTAACGCGGCCGCGAACCCGGCCTTCCGCTCGATGAGCCCGCGCCGGCTCAGCTCGCGCCACTCGGCGGCCGCCTCCTCATCGTCGCGGTACGCGTCGGGCAGCACTCGGGTGAGGGCCTGCTCGGCGAGCGGGTCGCCGGCGAGCCCGTCGGCGTACAGCTGCGACAGCTGCTCGCCGAGCGAGATGAGGATGCTCGCTTCGGCCGGTTCGAGAATCGCCCGGTACCGCTCGCCCTCGGCGACGAAGCCCCTCATCGTTCGACCTTTTCGACGGTGGCCCAGAGGCCGTACTCGTGCATCGCCTCGACGTGGCGTTCCATCTGCTCGCGGTTGCCCTCGGCGAGCACGGCGCGGCCGTCGGTGTGCACCTGCATCATGAGGCGCTCGGCGGTCAGCTGGTCGAGACCGAAGTGCCGGCGGAACACCCACGAGACGTAGCTCATCAGGTTGACCGGGTCGTTCCAGACGACGGTGCGCCACGGCACCTCGGCCGCGTGCAGCGGCAGCTCGACGCGCTGGTCGTCGAGGGTCGGGGTGGCGGTCATGCGTCCATTGTTCCTCACGACGGTTCGGGCCCTCCGAAAACGAACGAGGCCCCGCGCTGTGCGCGGGGCCTTGCTCATTGGGGTGAGTAACGGGGCTTGAACCCGCGACCTCCTGGACCACAACCAGGCGCTCTACCGACTGAGCTATACCCACCGTGCGCCGCACAGTGTGCGACCGGTCAATGGTAGTACAGGCTAGTGCTCGCTGCGCACCACGGGCAGCCGCTCGGCCCACGCCTCGACGACGCTCTGCGCCGTGGCCTGCGCCTCGTCGGAGCTCGGGCCGGGGTCGGGGACGAACGCGGCCTGCCGGTAGTAGGCGAGTTCGCGGATCGACTCGAGGATGTCGGCGAGCGCGCGGTGCCCGCCGTGCTTCGCCGGAGCGTTGAAGTACACCCGGGGGAACCAGCGGCGCGACAGCTCTTTGATTGACGACACGTCGACGGATCGGTAGTGCAGGTGGGCGTCGACCGACGGCATGAATCGCTGCAGGAAGGCGCGATCGGTGCCGATCGTGTTGCCCGCGAGCGGGGCGCTGCCCGCCGTCGGCACGTGCTCGACAATGTAGTCGAGCACCGCCTTTTCGGCGTCGGCGAGCTCAGCGCCCAGCGCCAGCTCGTCGAGGAGCCCGGAGGTCTCGTGCATCTCGCGCACAAAGTCGCCCATATTGGCCAGCGCGGTGGGGCTCGGCGCGATGACGATCGAAAAGCCGGGGTGCACGGGCTCAAGCTCGTAATCGGTGATCACCACCGCGACTTCGACGAGTTCATCGACAGAGAGGTCGAGCCCCGTCATCTCGCAATCGATCCAGACGAGACGGTCGTTGGCTGCACTCACCCGGGCAGTCTACTGGCGGCCTCTGACACGGGCGGGAGCAGCCCGTCGCGGTACGGCACGCCGAGCGCCTCGATAACGCGCCGGGCGAGCATCCGGTGCCCCGCCGCGTCGAGGGTGACGCGCTCGACCGCGCCGAGCGGGCGGGCGCGGACATCCGGAATGCTCCACGCGTCGACGACGGTGGCGCCGCGGGCGCGGGCGATCCACCACAGCTCGGAGGTGAACTCGGCGCTGCGTTCGAGGCGGCGCCGCGGCACGAGGGCCGACGACGTGGCCAGGGTCGAGATGAGTACCACGTCGCTTCCGGCGCCGCGCAACTCGGCGACCGAGGCGTCGACGCGGTCGGCGAGGGTTTCGGGCGACGAGCGGCCGGCCAACAGTTCGTGGGTGCCCGCCATGATGAAGACGAGGTCGGCCTGGTCGGCTAGTGCGAGCGGAACCTGCCGCTCGACGACATCGGCGACACGCGCGCCCTCTCGGGCGAACGAGCGCACGCAGGCGCTGCGTCGATTCTCCGCAGAATGAGCTCCGGATGCGCGGCCCGGCGAGACAGCGTCCAGTGCGTCGGCGACGCGATCGACCCACGTCAACTGCTCGTCGCGCGGCGGCAGCGCCGCGTCGTCGCGCCGCATGACGCTGGCGGAGTCGCCGAGAGCGCGCACGCGCTTCCACACCTTCACGCGGCCAGTGTGGAGGGCGTAGGGGAGCGATTGGTGCGTTTTCCGCAGCTTCTGGGGTTCCGTCACGCACTATTCACCCGGCGTTCGCGAAACGGGCCGCCCTACGATGAGGGGGTGCGACTCGAGCTCTACACCTCCGCCTTCTGTGACCCGTGCCATCGCGCCCGCGAGGTGGTTGCCGAAGCGCAGCGGCTCGTGCCCGCCCTCGAGGTCGATGAGCGCGATGTGGCGGCGCATCAGGAGCGCGCGGCCGAGCTCGGCATCCGCTCCACCCCGACCACGGTGATTTACGACGCCGACGGTGGCGAGTATCTGCGAGCCGAAGGGGTCCCGACGCTACCGCGTCTGCTGACCGCCCTCGCGGGCGTCGCCGACTGAGGCCGACGCTGACGCGGCACGCCCGCCCGCCTGCTCGACGAACCACGAGGCGAAGGTCGCTGTCACCGAGCCGACGAGCGCGATGCCGGCGATCATCATGCCCGTCGCAATGAGCCGGCCCAGGGTCGTCACGGGGTACAGGTCGCCGTAGCCCACCGTGGTGATCGTCACGATCGCCCACCACACCGCGTCGGGGAACGTCGTGATGAGGGCACCCGGGGCGTTCTGTTCAGCGTCGAGCACCCCGAGCGCGCCGATCAGAATGATGATGACGGCGGACACCGAGACGTAGATCGCCACGCGTTCACGGAACGCCGCGCCCGTCGCCCGACGTAACACGCGCAAGACCGTGATGAGGCGCAGCAGGTACAGCGGCCGGAAGAACGGAAGTACGACCATGAGCAGGAGGGGGATGTTGCGCACAAACCATCGCCCGCGAGGATGCGCGAGTGACAGCCGAATCAGGTAGTCGACGGCGAAGACCGCCCACAAGACGAGCAGGGCGACATCGATGGCAGTGAGCGTCGCGCCCGTCGGCTCCGCGATCACGAGGAAGGCGTAGACGCCGAGAAAGACGAGAGCGGCGGACGCGATGGGCCATTCAGCGAGGCGAGACCAGCGTTCGTAGGTCATACTCGCCACGGTACGGAAGCGTCGCGCACCCCGGGGCGGGGCGCGCCGCTCCGGTAGCCTTGAGACCCGAACGACTAGCCCTCGTAGCTCAGCGGATAGAGCAGGAGCCTTCTAATCTCTTGGTCGCAGGTTCGATTCCTGCCGAGGGCGCGATGACAGCAGATCTCGAGGGCGCGATGATCTCCCCGGCTGTGCGGCGGCGCCTCGATCGCATTGCGACGCGGGCGGCGCTCGACCCGAACGTCAGCGGCTTCGCGCTCCGGGTTCGGCACGCCGACGCCGACCCGAGCGACGATGTCGTCTTCGAGGCGGCGGACGCCCGTCACGTGCACGCGGTCGCCAGCAGCACGAAGACGGCGGCCGCGCTTCTCGTGCTACGCCGCGTCGCCGCCGGCCAGCTCGCCCTCGACCAGCCGCTGGCGAGCATCCTGCCGCGTGACGAGCTGGTGGGTCTCAACCGTTTCGGTGGTCGCGATCACGCCGATGCGTTCACGGTCGAGCAGATCCTCGCCCACACCTCGGGCATCCCGGACTACTACGAACGCGTGCGGCTGGACCCTCGCAGCGACATCGCCGCCATCACCGCGGCCGACCCCGGCTGGTCGTACGGCGACGCCCTCGACCACGCTCGCGCCCTCGAGGCCCCCTTCGCGCCGGGTGCCGCCCGCGCCCACTACAGCGGCACGAATTACCAGCTCGTCGGCCGCCTGCTCGAGACCGTGAGCGGCACGACGCTCGCCGATGTGATGCGCGACGAGCTCTTTCGCCCCCTCGGCCTGCACGACACGCGCCTGCTGACCCCGGACACCCTCGCCGAGTTCGACGCCGCGACTCCGCTGCTGTTCCGGCAGCAGGCCTACCGGGGCGTTCGCCGTCTCGCGTCCCTCGGCGCGGAGGGGGCGATCGTCTCGTCGACGGGCGACATGATGACGCTGCTCGATGCCGTGCTCGACGGTGTCGCGGCCCCCGAGCTGGCCGAGCGCTGGCTCAGCGATTTCCGGCCGATGCGACGCGGCGTCGACTACGGGCTCGGCCTCATGCGCTTCCGCCTTCCTCGCATCGCGACGGGGCTCCCCGCGCCGGGGCACCTGCTGGGCCATGCGGGCATGACCGGCCACGTGATGGCGGGCGACCCGGTCTCGGGCTGGCGCGTCGTGGTCGCGGTCAATCAGCTCGGTGCACCCGCGGCGGCTTTCCGCCCCCTCACGGCCGTGCTGCGGGCCCTCACCCGTCGGGGCTGAGCGCGCGCATCAGCTCGGCCGCGACGACGTCGCGCCGCACCTTCCCCGTTCGGGTGCGGGCGATGGTCGCGACCCGCACGAACAGCGTGGGATGTCCGACCGGGTGCGCCGCCCGCAGGGCGCGGTCGAGGGCGCGCAGCTCGGCGTCCGGTTCCGCAACGAGCGCCAGCGCGATCTCCGGGATGCCCGGGCTGCGTTCCACGAGGACCGTCGCGACGTCATGGACGCCGGGGTGGGCCAGGGCGAGCCCGTCGATGCGATCCGGGTCGACCTTGACGCCGCCGACGTTGATCAGCGCGTCGTCCCGCCCGGCGAGCACGAGCATCCCGCCCTCGCGCAGGAGCGCGCGGTCGCCGGATCGGAACCAACCTCGCGGGAACGGCACGACGCCGTCGCGGGTCTCGTAGCCGTCGGCGACTCCGCGCCCGCGCACCTCGAGGTACCCGTCCGCGCCGGCGGTGACGGGCTCGCCGCGCTCGGTCACCACGCGCACCTCGACGCCATCGATGATCGGGCCGAGCTCACTCGTCGAGTCGCCCGGCCGAATCGTTCGGCGCGTCACACCCCCCGACTCGGTCGAGCCGTACACGAGCGCGCAGCGCGCGCCGAGCTCCCGGTCGATGGCCTCGATCAGCGCGCCGCTCGGTGTCGCTCCGGCCACACGCACCTCGTCGAGCTGGGGCAGGTCGATGCGGTGGTCGCGCATCACGCGCATCGCGAGCCCGATCTGTTGCGGCGATCCCGCGAGCACCGCGATGCCCTCCTCGCGGGCGAGTCGCATGGTCGCGACGTCGATGCGGTCGACGGCGAGATACGGCGTGCCGTGGCGGAGGCAGGCCAGCGCCGTGTGGAGCCCGCCCGTCGTCGACAGCGGCATGAGGTCGAGCTCGGGGCGGGCGTCGGTCCAGTACGCGTCGAGGTGCGCCAGGCGGTGCGCGAGGGTGAGGAGCGTGAACCGGGCGGCCTTCGGCGTTCCCGTCGTGCCGCTCGTCAGCACGTACCGCACGACGGAGTCGGCCCGCGGGTAGGGCACGTGCGGCGCCCCCTCCGCCTCACCGTCGGCGGCGAGACGCGCGCCGGGTGCCGCGTGCACTGGGACCGCGGAGACGGCAGAGAATCGGGATGCGCGTCTTTCGTCGACGACGATGTGATCGATGGCGAGGTCAACCGCCCCGCTGATCCCCGCGAGCGACACGCTCCGGGCGGCCAGCCGCATGGTCGCCAGCGTGAGAATCCACTCCTCGGGGGCCGTGACGTCGAGGGCGACCGTGTGACGGGGGCGAACGCCGCGCGCGGCCAACCACGCGGCGGCGCGATCGACGGCGACGGCGAGCTGGCCGAAGCTCCAGCGCGCACCGGGGGTGACGAGAGCCGCCTCGTGGGGGCGAGCAGCGGCGGCGCGATCGAGCAGGTCGATCGGCTGCGACATCCCGCCACTCCCGTCTGTGCTCTTCCTGAATATCACTTATGACGTTACCGTGGTCAGGTCGCCCTGCGGCGAGTCGTTGCCACCTCACCGAACCCGGGATACCTCACCATGACCGTTTCGACCGTTTCGCCCGTTTCGCCCGCTTCCCGCCCGTCTGCCTTCGGCCCGCGCTCGCGCCGCCGCGTCCTCGGCGCGCTCGCCTCGACCGGCCTGATCGCCGGTGCCGGAGTCGCCGCCGCCCCTACCGCCTTCGCGTCGGCGGCCGACGACTGCACCGTCGACAACACGGTCACCTCCGACGCCACCGACCAGACGGCCGAGCTGCAGACGGTGATCGACGAGGAGGGCATCCTCTGCCTCAACGGCACGTTCGTACTGAGCACCGCTCTCACGTTCACGGCCGACCTCGTGGTCTACGGACTCGACGCGGCCGTGCTTGACGGGGACGACGTCACTCAGCTGCTTGTTGGCGATGCGGGCCTCGCGCTCACGGTCGACGGGGTGACGTTCCGCAACGGTTTCGCAGATGGAATCGACGGCGGCACCAATGGCGGCGCGATCGAAGGTGGTGCCATCACTGTCGTCGACTCGACATTCATCGACAACTCCGCCGTCGGAGGCATCGGGGGAGGGGCGATCTACAGCGAGGACTCGGTAGACATCGTTCGCTCGACCTTTTCGGGCAACTTCACCGGCGGCGGCGGCGGAGCCGTCATGGCCTTCTTCGGCGCCCCGGTCACGGTCGAGAGTTCGACGTTTTCGAACAACGCTGCCGATGAGGTGGGTGGAGCGATTTCGGGCTACGGCGTGACGGTGACCGACTCGGAATTCGTGACGAACGTTGCCAGCTCGGGCGGCGCGATCCACAGTGAAGAGGGCGCCGTCGTGATCACGCGCTCGGGCTTCCAGGGCAACACTGCTGAGATTCTGGGCGGCGCTGTGCGGAGTGAAGCGGGATTCGTCCAGGATCCGGCTGCGGCCTCGGTGATGGACTCCGTCTTCACCGACAACATCGCCGGCGATGAGCCCGGCCAGGGGTTCGGGGGGGCGATTGCGTCGGAGGTGAACCTCGACGTGTCAGGATCGACCTTCGGAGGCAACGAGGCGGGCGTCGACGGTGGTGCCATCTACCTGGATCTCGAGACGCAGCAGCCTCCGGCGCTGGATGTCACGAACTCGACGTTCGTCGACAACGAGGCCGGCAACGAGGGTGGCGCGATCTTCCACGCGGCAGCCGAGATCGGCTTCTCGACGTTTGTCGGAAACACGGCGGCGTTCCCGGATGAGGGGATCGATCTGCCCGGTGACGCGCTCTACAAGACCGGCGACGGCGTCGCCGTTCTGCGCGCCAACATCTTCGCTGGCACGACCGGCTACCCGCAGCTCGGAGTAGGCAACGCCGTCGCGAACACCGAGTATCTCGACTTCGATGCGAACGTCTTCACGACGCGCGACAACGACTTCGACCTCGACACGAGCCTCGCCGCCGCCGAATCGAGCATCTTCGAGGCGACATACACCGAGATCTTCGGCACCGACACCCCGCAGCTGGCCG
>DASSWY010000257.1:0-9978 GCA_035704325.1 Microcella sp.
TGCGCGTTGACGAGCCGCTGATGGGCGTCGCGCCCGGTCAGACCGCGGTCGTCTACGTGGGCACGCGGGTGCTCGGCCAGTGCACGCTCGACCGCACGGTCAGTGCCGTGCCCGTCTCGGCCTAACGACTACGCACGGCGCACACGGCCGACCGGAAGCCGGGCGACAGCGTGGTCGGCTGAGCGCGGCCTGCACGTCTCCCGGCTGAGCGTCGGGCCTCGCCCCTACACTTTCGGCGTGACCGCCGAAAACGCTTTCCGCGCGCCGACCGACCCCGTGCCCCACGAGCTCGACGCCGCGCGCGTCGAAGCCGGGGCCCTGACCGACCGCATCCTCGAGTTGCGCGAGGCGTACTACCAGCGCGACCAGGTGATCGACGACGACGCGACGTACGACGCGTTGATCCAGCGGCTGGAGGCGCTCGAACACGCACACCCCGAGCTGCAAAGCCAAGACAGCCCAACGCAGACTGTCGGCGGCCGCGCCGAGACCACGCTGTTCGCGCCGGTCGAGCACGCCGAGCGCATGCTCAGCCTCGACAACGCGTTCAGCGACGACGAGCTGGGCGCGTGGGCGGCGAAGGTCGAGCGCGACGCGGGCCGCGCCGTGCGGTGGCTGTGCGAACTGAAGATCGACGGCCTCGCCCTCAACCTGCGCTACGAAAACGGGCGTCTCGTGAGCGCCGCAACCCGCGGTGACGGCGTCGTCGGCGAAGACGTGACCGAGAACGCGGTGCGTATCGCGGGCATCCCGCATCGCCTCGCCACCGACGACCCGCCCGCGCTCGTCGAGGTGCGCGGCGAGGTGTACCTGCCGAAGAAAGCGTTCGACGAGCTGAACGGGCTGCAGCGCGAGGCGGGCGAGCGCGAGTTCGCGAACCCGCGTAACGCTGCGAGTGGCTCGCTGCGCCAGAAGGCTGAGGGCAAGAACGAGGCACAACTCGAGCGCATGAGCGACCGGCTGTCGCGGCTGCGCATGCTCGTGCACGGCATCGGCGCCTGGCCGAACCCCCCGGTGGCGGCGCAGAGCGAGGTATACGAGTTGCTTGCCGGGTGGGGGCTGCCGACGAGTGGCAATGCGCGCGTCGTCGACTCGGTCGACGGCGTGCTCGACTTCGTGCGGTACTACGGCGAGCACCGCCACTCGGTCGAGCACGAGATCGACGGCATCGTCGTGAAGGTCGACGAGCTCGCCCTGCACGGCGAGCTGGGGGCGACGAGCCGCGCGCCCCGCTGGGCCATCGCCTTCAAGTACCCGCCCGAGCAGGTCAACACGACACTGCTCGACATCGTGGTGAGCGTCGGCCGCACGGGCCGCGCGACCCCCTTCGCGGTCATGGAGCCCGTGCGCGTAGCCGGCTCGACCGTGCGCCAGGCGACCCTGCACAACCAAGACGTCGTGAAGGTCAAGGGTGTGCTGATCGGCGACACGGTCGTGCTGCGTAAGGCGGGCGACGTGATTCCCGAAGTGCTCGGCCCCGTCGTCGAGCTGCGCGACGGCACCGAACGCGAGTTCGTCATGCCCACGAACTGCCCCGAGTGCGGCACCGAACTGCGCCCGGCGAAAGAGGGCGACGTCGACCTGCGCTGCCCGAACGCGCGCAGTTGCCCCGCCCAGGTGCGCGGCCGCGTCGAGCACATCGGTAGCCGCGGCGCCCTCGACATCGAGGGTCTCGGCGAAATCGGTGCCGCGGCGCTCACGCAGCCGGTGGTGCCTACGACGCCGCCGCTCGTCACCGAGGCGGGGCTGTTCGAGCTCACGATCGACGACCTGCTCCCAATCGAGGTGATCGTCACCGACGCCGAGACCGGCCTCCCGAAGCTCGACGACGACGGCGAGGCGAAGCGCCGCAGCCCCTTCCGCCGCAACGCCACAGCCGCCGAAAAGAAGGCCGGGCTCACCGGCCCGCAGCCCAGCGCCGTCGCCCTGCAACTCATCGACGAACTCGAGAAGGCGAAGACCAAACCCCTCTGGCGGATGCTCGTGGCGCTGTCGATTCGGCACGTCGGCCCGGTCGCGGCCCGCGCCCTCGCCGACCACTTCGGCTCGCTCGACGCGATGCGCGCGGCGGGCGCGGAGGAGCTTGCCGCGGTGGACGGCGTGGGCCCGATCATCGCCGACGCGCTGATCGAATGGTTCAGCGTCGACTGGCACGTCGAGATCGTCGAGCGCTGGGGGGCTGCCGGCCTGCAGTGGGCGACGCCCGGGCACCCTGGGCCGGGTGCCGCCGCGCGCGGCGGGGTGCTCGAGGGCCTCACCGTCGTCGCGACCGGCTCGCTTGAGGGGTTCACGCGCGAGGAGGCGCAGGAGGCGATCATCGCGGCCGGCGGCAAGGCAGCGTCGAGCGTCAGCAAGAAAACCGACTTCGTCGCGGCGGGCCCGGGTGCGGGCTCGAAACTCGCCAAGGCCGAGCAGTTGGGGGTGCGCATTATCGATGCTGCGCAGTTCGCTCTACTGGTGCGCGAGGGTCCCGCGGCGCTGGACGAGGCAACCGCGAACGAGGCGGCGAACGACGAAAACGTCGCACACGTCGACGCGACGTCCGTCTGACAAGCCGCTCCGAATTCCGCGCAAAATTCGCGCCGACCCGGGCACCCCCTGCTTGACTGGGAGCGTGCTGGGCGCGCGCTTGGCGCGCGAACGACCGATCCGCCCCGAGGAGAGACCCCGCATGATCGAGTTTCGCTCCATCGAGAAGGTTTTCCCCGACGGCACTCGCGCGGTCGACGACTTCAGTCTCGTGATTCCGTCGCACAAGACGACCGTGTTTGTCGGCTCGTCCGGCTGTGGCAAGACGACACTCCTGCGGATGATCAATCGCATGGTCGATGCGACCGGGGGTGAGCTCGAGATCGACGGCGAGAACGTGTCGAGCATCGAGGCGGTGAAGCTGCGCCGCCGCATCGGGTACGTCATGCAAAACTCGGGGCTGCTGCCGCACCGCACCGTTGTCGACAACATTGCGACCGTGCCGCGCCTCACCGGGGTGACCAAGAAAGACGCTCACGCTCGCGCGCTCGAACTGATGGACACCGTCGGTCTCGATCGGGCGATGGCTCATCGCTACCCCGCTCAGCTGTCAGGAGGTCAGCAGCAGCGGGTCGGGGTCGCCCGTGGGCTCGCCGTCGACCCGAACATCCTGCTCATGGATGAGCCGTTCGGGGCCGTTGACCCGATCGTGCGTGCGGAGTTGCAGCAAGAGCTGCTGCGGTTGCAGCGTGAGCTCGGCAAGACCGTCGTGTTCGTCACGCACGACATCGACGAAGCCTTCTTGCTTGGCGACCAGGTGGTCATCCTCGAAAAGGGCGCTCGCATCGCGCAGATGGGTACGCCGGAGGAGATCCTCGCGAACCCGGCGAGCGACTTTGTGGCCTCGTTCATCGGTGCCGATCGCGGAAAGCGTGCGCTGAGCATCCGCGACGTCAACGGCGAGCGCGTGGTTGTCGACGCCGATGGCACGGTGGCTGGCCGACTGACGGAGCCGGGCGCCGCGTGAGCTGGCTGCTCGACAACCTCGGGCTGATCGGTGAGCTCACCGTTCAGCACCTGCGGCTGAGTGCGATTCCGATCGTGCTCGGCTTCGTGCTCTCGATTCCCCTGGGGTGGGTTGCCTTCCGCTACAAACTCACGCGCGGGCTGATCCTCACCCTCGTGGGCCTGCTGTACACCATTCCCTCGATCGCGATGTTTGTCATCCTCCCGCCCATCATCGGCACGTCCATCTTGAGTGAGGCGAACGTCGTGATCGCGCTGACGATTTACGCGGTTGCGATCATGTCGCGCTCGGTCGCGGATGCACTCGGCAGCGTTGATGGGGACGTCAAACAGGCCGCGACCGCCATCGGCTACGGCGGCTTCCGCCGCTTTTGGTCGGTTGATTTCCCGCTCGCGGGGCCCGTCGTGCTGGCCGGTCTGCGCGTTGTCGCGGTGAGCACCGTGAGCCTGCTGACGATCGGTTCGGCGATCGGCATCGATACGCTCGGCTACCTGTTCACGAACGGGTACCAGCGCGGCATTGTGGCGTCGGTGTTGACGGGTGTCGTTGTCACCGTCATCGTCGCCCTCATCATCGACCGTGTGCTGGTGTTGACGGGGCGCCTGCTCATGCCGTGGACCCGCCCGGCCGGCCCATCGGGGTCAGAGCGACGTCGCCGCGGTGCCGTCAACACGGGCTCAGCTCGGGCGGAGGTGACCGAATGAATCTCTTCCTGGAGGCGATTGCGTGGCTCACTGACCCCGAGAACTGGGGCACCACGGGCCCACTGCCCGGCTGGATCGCCGAGCACTTGGCGTACACCGCCATCGCCATGCTGTTGGCGAGTCTCATCGCCATACCGCTCGGCTGGTTCATCGGTCACACCGGTCGGGGGCGCGACGCTGCGGTGGCGATCACGGGTGCGGCCCGCGCACTGCCATCTTTCGGCCTGCTCTACCTCTTCGTCATGCTCGGCGGGGTGTCGAACCGCGATGCCTCGGCCATCGTCGTGCTCGCGCTGCTGGCCATCCCGCCGATCCTCGCCGGCGCCTACGCCGGCTTCGAGGCGATTGACCGCCGCGTGATCGATGCAGCCCGCTCGATGGGCATGACCGAAAAGCAGATTGTCGCCCGGGTCGAGATTCCTCTGGGGCTGCCGCTGCTCTGGGGTGGCCTGCGCAACGCCGTGCTTCAGGTCGTGGCGACCGTTGTTCTGGTCGGATTCGTGCGCAACGCTGGCCTCGGTTTTCCGATCGTGCAGGGCATCCAGATTCGCAGTTACGACCAAATGCTCGGTGCCGCAATCCTCATCATCATTCTCGCGCTGCTGCTCGACGCGGCCTTCGCGCTACTCGAGCGCTACGCGACCCCGGCCGGTGTGCGCGCCGGCCGCACCCGAAACCACCGCACGTCGTCGACCCGGCGCCGTGCGGCCGGCGGGGCATCTCCCGCCTCCACCAAGAAAGAAAAGAGTGTGTGATGTTCACAGCAAGGAACAAGGGCCGGTTCGCGCTCGTCGCGGCCGCGGCTGGGGTGTCATTGGCCCTCGCAGGGTGCGCATCGGGCGACCCGCTCGACGAGCCGACGGACACCGCGGCTGAGCCCTCCGAGCCCGGCACGAGCGAGACGATCACGATCGGCTCGCAGGGCTACTACTCGAACGAAATCATTGCCGAGATCTACGCGCAGGCCCTCGAGAACGGCGGCTTCGAGGTGAACCGCCAGTTCAACATCGGTCAGCGCGACGCCTACATTCCGGCCATTGAGTCGGGCGAGATCGACCTCTTCCCCGAGTACACCGGCAACCTGCTGCAGTATTACGTGCCGGACACCACGGCGACGCAGGCTGACGAGGTCTACGCCGAGCTGCAGGAGGCGCTTCCCGAGGGGCTCCAGGCTCTCGAGCAGTCGAGCGCCACCGACCAAGACAGCTACAACGTGACCGCCGAGTTTGCCGAGGCGAACAACCTGACGACGATCGGTGACCTCGCTGCCGTCGAGGGCCTCATTCTCGGTGGCGCACCCGAGCTCGCCGAGCGCCCGTACGGGCCGAGCGGGCTGCTGGAGGTCTATGGTGTCGAGGTCGAGTTCGACGCGACCGGTGACGCGACCGTCGAGGCCCTGCTCGAGGGCGTCGTGAACGTCGCCAACGTGTACAGCGCCGACCCGGCCATCGGCCAGAACGGCCTCGTCACGCTGGATGACCCCGAGGGTCTATTTCTCGCCTCGAACGTCGTTCCCATCGCGAGCGTCGATCTGCCGGCCGAGGCCGCCGACATCATCAACGCCGTGAGCGCCGCACTGACGCCGGAGGGCCTGGTCGAGATGAACGTCCAGTCCACCGTTGACCAGCGCTCGGCCGCCGACATCGCGACCGAGTGGCTGACCGAGAACGACCTGATCTAGCGCACGAACAGCATCCCGGATGCGCGGGGCGGGGCCACGAGGCCTCGCCCCGTTTTCTATTTCTCGCCGTCCGTCTCCGCCGCGCGCTCTTCAGCGGCGGTCGCGGCCCGCAGCTCGGCGCGCGTGGCCGTGACGCGGGACACGTACCGGTCGAGCAGTCGCTTCACCGCGTAGATGAGCAGCCAGAAGCCGACGATCGCGGCGACAAAGTAGTAGGCCGCCCCGTCGAGGGTTCCCGCGGCGGCGCGATAGCCCTCCGCCGCGGCCGAGCCCACCGAGACGTAGGCGAAGGCCCAGATGATGCTGGCCGGCGCGAGCCACAGAATGAACGTGCGGTAGCGCAGGTGACTCATGCCGACAACGAGCGGCGTGAGCGAGTGCAACACCGGCAAGAATCGCGAAATGAACACCGCGATGCCGCCGCGGTGGTCGAGAAAGTCTTGCGAGCGCTCCCAGTTCTTCTCGCCGATGCGGGCGCCGAGGCGCGACCGGCGCAGCCACGGCCCGAAGTGGCGGCCGATGAGGAAGCCGAGTGAGCCGCCGGCGAGGCTGCCGGCGATGATGACCGTGACGAGCGAGAAGTATTCGACGGGGTTCTCGACGCCCGTGCTTGCGACCAAGACGACGGTGTCGCCGGGTACGACGAGCCCGAGCAGCACGGTCGTTTCGAGCATCACGAGGATGCCCGCGAGCGTCGTTTTCAGCACCGGGTCGACGGCCGCGATCCACTCGAGAAAGCCGTCGAGAAGCTCGTTCACGATGGCGAGCCTAGCGAGCGCATCTTCGCTTGCGCTGGGTTCGCTCAAGGGCCCACGACGAGGCGTGGCCGAGCGCTAGAGTGTGCGTGCCACCGCCACCGAAGTCGGATCTGACCACAAGGAAGAGGCACGCACAGCATGGTGCGCACAACCGGACCAGCCCCCAGTTTCACGACCAGCGACGACGGGGTGCCGATCTATCGCCCCGGTATCGATGAAGACCCCGATGCGCCGCGGGTGATGCGCACCGAGAGCGACTCCCTCGGTGAGATGCCGGTTCCCGCCGATGCCTACTGGGGCATCCACACCGCGAGGGCGCTCGAGAACTTCCCCATCACGCGCCGTGCTCTCTCGAACCACCCGAACCTCGTCATCGCACTCGCGATGGTCAAGCAGGCCGCCGCGCGCGCCAACCGTGACATCGGCGTCTTGAGCGACGAGAAGTACGCCGTCATCGACCAGGCCTGCCAAGAGATCATCGACGGTGAGCTGCACGAACAGTTCGTGCTCGGCGTGCTGCAGGGAGGGGCGGGTACGAGCACGAACATGTGCGCGAACGAAATCATCGCGAACCGCGCGCTCGAGCTGATGGGCCACGAGAAGGGCCAGTACGAGCACCTGAGCCCGCTCGACGACGTCAACCGCAGCCAGTCGACGAACGACGTGTACCCGACGGCGATCAAACTGGCCATGGTGTTCAGCCTCGCGCGCTTGCTCGACGAGCACCGGCTGCTCATCGAGTCGTTCCGCGCGAAGGGCCGCGAGTTCGCCGAGATCCTGAAGGTGGGGCGCACGCAGCTGCAAGACGCCGTGCCGATGACCCTCGGCCAAGAGTTCCGCGGCTTCGCCACGACGCTGCAAGAGGATGTCGACCGGTTGAGCGAGGTGATTCCGTGGCTGAACGAGATCAACCTCGGGGCCACCGCCATCGGTACGGGAATCACCGCCGACCCGCGTTACGCCGAACTCGTGCGCCGCTACCTGTCCGAGATCTCGGGCTACGAGATGATGACCGCGCCTGACCTCATCGAGGCAACGAGCGACACGGGCATCTTCATGACCTTGTCGGGCACGCTGAAGCGGGCCGCCGTCAAGCTGTCGAAAATCTGCAACGACCTGCGACTGCTGTCGTCTGGACCGCAGGCCGGCCTTGGCGAGATCAATCTGCCCGCCCGTCAGGCCGGCAGCTCGATCATGCCGGGCAAAGTGAACCCGGTCATTCCCGAGGTCGTCAACCAGGTTGCCTTCTCGATCATTGGCGCCGACGCGACGGTCACGGCCGCCGCGGAGGCCGGGCAGCTCCAGCTGAACGCGTTCGAACCCGTCATCACGTCGAGCATCATGCAGTCGCTCGCCTGGATGACGAACGGCTGCCGCACCCTGCGCCTGAACTGTGTTGACGGCATCACGGCCAACACAGCCCGCCTCGAGCAGATGGTCGAATCGAGTGTCGGTGTCGTCACGGCGCTCACCCCGTACATCGGTTACAAGCAGGCCGCAGCCCTCGCCTACGAGGCGCTCGCCGGCGGCGGCTCGGTGCGCGAGCTGGTCATCGGTCGTGGCCTCATGGAGGCCGAACTTGTGCAGAAGGTGCTGTCACCCGAGCGACTGTCGGGAGTCGTGCCGGCGACGGGAGCGATCGTGCTGCCGATGGTGCCGCCCGAAAACTAGCGCGTCTCTCGGGTGATCGAGCGGCCGGGGGCGAGGGGTTTCTCAGCCCGCCGGCCGCTCGTCGTCGAGCGCAATGTCGGGGTCGGGCTCGGGCTCGACCCGCTCGTCGGGGTCGAGGGTTGGGGGCGGCAGCTCGGCGTCGGCATCGTCGTCGACCTCGACAACGCGCTCGTCCTCAAGGTTCGGCTCGTATTCGCGGTCCATTGTCGATTCCCTTCGTTGCTCGCCCGGTCGTTCGCGTATCCATTGTGGTCGGATGCGCGGTGCGCGACCAGGCTCCGTCCACCGCTTCGCGTCGGTGCCGGCCAGTAATGTGAGCGCGTGAGCGACTTCTCCCGCACGCCCGACTACACCGCGACCGGCGTGCACCGCGTCGTGGCGCCCCTCGGCGATGCGCCCAGCCAGGTGCGCGCCGAGACGGGGGCGCACGCGATCACGCCGTCCGCGACGAGCGGTGCCGCACCGCGGCGCCGCGGTGCCGGGTGGAGCATCCTGATCGGAACGCTCGGTTTCACCGCGGTCGGGCTCGTCAGTCTCTTTGTGGTCGTCTATCTGGTGTCGGGGCTCGGGGCGACCAGTGTCGTGATCGGTGCGGTGCTCGCGCTCGTGCCGCTCGGCATCGTCTTCTGGGGCGTGCGCTGGATCGACCGGTGGGAGCCCGAGCCGCGTACCGCGCTGTTCTTCGCCTTTCTGTGGGGTGCCGGGGCGAGCGTGTTCATTGCCCTCGCCGTCGACGCCGAGGTGCAGTCGATCGTGGCCGGCGCCGGCGGCTCGAGTGCCGCCAGCGAGTTCGTGGGGGCGGCGGTTCAAGCGCCGATTGTCGAAGAGCTCGCGAAGGGCCTTGGCGTGCTGTTGCTCTTCCTCGGCGTGCGTCGCCGATTCGACGGGCCGGTCGACGGCATCGTGTACGCGGCGGTCGTGGCGGGCGGCTTCGCCTTCACCGAGAACATTCTCTACTTCGGGGTGGCGTTCGTTGAGGGCGGGTCGCTCGGCGAGACGTTCTTCGTGCGCGGGCTGATGTCGCCGTTCGCTCACGTCATGTTCACCGCCGCGATCGGTGCGGCACTGGGCTTCGCCGCCCGACGAGGCGCTCGATTCCCTCTGGGGGCGTTCCTTCTCGGGCTCGTGCCCGCCATCGCCCTGCACGCCTTCTGGAACGGCGCGCTGTTCTTCGTCGGCGACTTCTACGGCTACTACCTGCTGGTGCAGGTGCCCATGTTCGTCATCGCGGTCGCCATCGTCACGATGTTGCGCGCGCAGGAGGGCCGCCTGATCGGTGAGCGCCTCGCCGAGTATGCGGCCGTCGGCTGGTTCCATCCACAAGAGGTGGCGATGCTGTCGAGCCGCAGCGGCCGCCGCACAGCCGAAGCGTGGGCGAAGGGCGTGGGGCTGGGTCCGGTCATGCACGCGTTCATTCGCGATGCAACGCAGCTGGCGTACGCCAGACAGCGTGTGATTGCGGGGCGCGACCGCATTGGTGCTCAGCTCGACGAGCACGCCCTCCTCGCCCGGGTCGCCGATGCCCGCCACCGCCTTGCCGCCCCCGGGGTTCGCTCGGCATAAGCATCTCCGTTAACAGACTCGCCGCCCAGTGGCGGGGCGATGCCTCCGGCGCTCCTGGGCGGCGAGTTGATCTGTTTCCATGGTGCGCCGCGCATCCACCGAGGT
>DASSWY010000262.1:0-7173 GCA_035704325.1 Microcella sp.
AGCAGTACCGTGCCGATTACACGGCGTACTACGAGGCCCACTCGACGGCCGAGTCGCCCGCTATGCGCGGAGCTGATCCGCTCATTGTGCTGGTACCCGGCGTCGGCATGTTCAGCTTCGGCGCGAACAAGCAGACCGCGCGCGTTGCCGGCGAGTTCTACCTGAACGCGATCAACGTGATGCGCGGCGCCGAGGCGCTCAGCACCTACACGCCTATCAGTGATGCGGAGAAGTTCCGCATCGAGTACTGGGCGTTGGAAGAGGCGAAGCTCAAGCGGTTGCCGACGCCGAAGAGTCACGCCACGCGTGTCGCCTTCGTCACCGGTGCGGCGAGCGGCATCGGCAAGGCCATCGCCACGCGCCTGGCGGCGGAGGGCGCCTGCGTCGTCATCGCCGACCTCGATCGTGAGAAGGCGCAGGCCGCCGCTGCCGAGCTCGGCTCGACCGACGTCGCCATCGGCGTGCAGGCCAACGTGACCGATGCCGAGCAGATCAATGCAGCGCTCCGCGAGGCGGTGCTCGCATTCGGCGGCGTCGACATCGTGGTGAACAACGCCGGCCTGTCGCTGTCGAAGCCGCTGCTGGACACGACCGAGGCTGACTGGGACCTGCAGCACGACGTGATGGCGAAGGGGTCGTTCCTGGTTTCGAGAGCGGCCGCGCGCATCCTGATCGATCAGGGCATGGGTGGAGACATCATCTATATCTCGAGCAAGAACTCGGTGTTCGCCGGCCCGAACAACATTGCCTACTCGGCGACGAAAGCCGACCAGGCACACCAGGTACGACTGCTCGCGGTCGAGCTCGGCGAGCACGGCGTGAAGGTCAACGGCATCAACCCCGACGGCGTCGTGCGCGGCTCGGGCATTTTTGCCTCCGGCTGGGGCGCGAACCGCGCGGCGACGTATGGCGTTGCCGAAGACGACCTCGGAAAGTTCTACGCGCAGCGCACGATCCTGAAGCGCGAGGTACTGCCCGAGCACGTCGCGAACGCGGTGGCGGTGCTGACCGGGCCAGAGCTCAGTCACACCACCGGCCTGCACATTCCGGTTGACGCGGGCGTTGCCGCGGCGTTCGTGCGGTAGGTGACCATGGGCATCCACGTCGCCGCAATCGACCTCGGAGCCACGAGCGGTCGCGTCATGCGCGCTGTCGTGGACGCCGAGCGGGTCGAGCTGGTCGAAGTGGCGCGGTTTCCTAACGGACCGGTGACGCGTGCCGATGGCTTGCACTGGGATACGGGGGCGCTGCGCGCGCACATCATGAACGGCCTGCGACGGGCGTTCGACCAGGACCCGGCGATCACCTCGATCGGTATTGACTCGTGGGCCGTGGACTATGCCCTCCTGTCGAACGGTCGCGAACTCGGGGAGCCGTTTCACTATCGCGACGAGCGAACCACGCGTGGGGTGGCCGCCGTTCATGCGCACATCGCGCCTGACGAGCTGTACCGCATCACCGGCCTTCAGCACCTGCCGTTCAACACGGTGTTTCAGCTCGCGGCCGAGCGGGAGCGGCTGGCGCAGGCCGACCGGATGCTGCTCATCCCTGACCTCGTCACCTTCTGGCTGACGGGTCGGCAGGTGACCGAGGTCACGAATGCGTCGACGACAGGGCTGCTCGACCCGCACACTCGGCAGTGGAACGACGCCCTCATCGAGCAGCTGGGTCTGCCGCGGTCGCTGTTTGCCCCCCTCGTGACACCCGGCGACGATCTCGGCCCGCTGCTGCCCGAGATCGTCGCCGAGGTCGGTGCGCCGAGCGGTGTGCGGGTGACGGCGGTGGGGTCTCACGACACTGCGTCGGCGGTCGTTGCTGTTCCCATGGTCGACGACGGTGCCGCGTACATCAGTTGTGGAACCTGGGGTCTCGTGGGGCTCGAGCTCGATGAGCCGATCCTCACGGCCGAAGCGCGTGATGCCAACATCACGAACGAGGGCGGCGTCGACGGTCGGGTGCGGTTCTTGCGCAACGTGACCGGGCTGTGGTTGTTATCGGAGACGATCCGCCAGTGGGAGGCCCAGGGATCTCGCATCGACCTGCCGACGCTCCTGGCCGACGCGACTGCAGTCACGGAGTCGGTGCCCATCTTTGCCGCGAACGACCCGCGCCTGCTCGCGCCCGGTCGCATGGCGTCTCGAATCGCCGAGCTGATCGCCGAGACCGGGCGGCCTTTCCCCGCGTCGCAGGCCGCGTTCACCCGTGCGATCATCGCCTCACTGGCGCAGGCGTTTGCCGACACCCTCACCGTCGTCGCACGGACTGCAGGTCGAGACATTGAGATGATCCACCTTGTCGGCGGAGGCTCGTTGAACGCGCTGCTGTGCCAGCTTCTCGCCGAGCGCACGGGGCTCACGGTTACGGCGGGCCCCGCTGAGGCGACGGCGATGGGCAATGTGCTCGTTCAGGCGCGCGCCGTAGGATCGGGCGTCACCGGCGCGACTCTAGATGAACTGCGTCAGCTGGTCACGCGAACCGTGGTGCCCGTGGTGTTCCACCCGGGCTCGGCCGCGTCGACTGCCTGACCAATCCGTCGCCGATTCCTCCGCTGGTACTCATCCACCGCACGTCCAGGAGGCCCCTCGTGACCCACGTGCCCGCCATCGTCGCCCCGTCGGCTGATGGCCCCCTCGAGATCGGCACCGTCGACCGTCGCGCCTTCGGCGCGCACGACGTGCGCATCGCGATCGACTGGGCGGGTATCTGCCACTCCGACATTCACACGGTGCGTGGTGACTGGGGGTCCCAGCACTACCCGCTCACTGTCGGGCACGAGATTGCCGGCCACGTGGTTGAGGTCGGCGACGCCGTCAGCCGCTTCCAGGTTGGCGACCGCGTCGGCGTCGGCTGCATGGTCAACTCGTGCGGCGAGTGCGAGAACTGCCGCGCGGGCGAAGAGCAGTACTGCGAGCGCGGCAACACGGGCACCTACGGGGCCGTTGACCGCGACGGCACCATCACCCAGGGCGGCTACTCAACCGAGATCGTCGTCACCGAATCGTTCGTGCTGCGCGTGCCCGCGTCGCTGCCCTACGAGCGGGTCGCCCCGCTGCTGTGCGCCGGCATCACCACCTACTCGCCGCTGCGGCACTGGAAGGCTGGCCCCGGTAGCCGCGTCGCCGTCATCGGCCTCGGCGGCCTCGGTCACATGGCCGTGAAGCAGGCCGTCGCGATGGGCGCCGAGGTGACCGTGCTGTCGCAGTCACTGTCGAAGCGCGACGACGGCCTCGCCATGGGCGCTCGCGACTACTTCGCGACGAGCGACCCCGCCACCTTCGAGACGCTCGCCCGCACCTTCGACCTCATCATCAACACGGTGAGCGCCCCGCTCGACCTCGCCCAGTACTTCGGGCTGCTCACCCTCAACGGCACCTTCGTCAGCGTCGGGGCCCCGCCCGAGCCGATGCCCGTGCAGGTCTTCAGCCTGTTCATGAACCGTCGCTCGTTCGCCGGCTCGTCGATCGGCGGAATCCGCGAGACGCAGGAAATGCTGGACTTCTGCGCCGAACACGACGTCGCCCCCGACGTCGAGGTCATCACGGCGCAGCAGGTCAACGAGGCCTGGGATCGCGTGCTGCGATCGGATGTTCGCTATCGCTTCGTCATCGACGTCGCGTCCCTGCGCGAGCAGGCAGCGCCGACCGCCTAGCGCCTTTCCCTGCCGCGCGGCACCCGCCGTCACTAGCCTGAGGACATGTCCGCGCATCCTGCACCGCCGCTGCCGATTACGACGCTGACAATCAATCCGGCGCTCGATGTGAGCACGTCGACGCCGACGGTCATGGCCGAGCACAAGATGCGCTGCGGGCCCAGCCGGCTCGACCCGGGTGGTGGGGGAGTCAACGTCAGCCGCGTCATCGCGCGCCTCGGTGGCCAGTCGACCGCGATCTACGCGGTGGGTGGGCCGACCGGGCAGGCCTACCGCCAGTTGCTCGAGGCCGAAGGCATTGTGGGTCGCGCTGTGCCGATCGCGGGGTCGACGCGCGAAGACATCACGGTCGACGAGATCGAGACCGGTAAGCAGTTTCGCTTCGTGTTGCAGGGGCCCGACCTCACCGAGCCCGAGTGGCAGGCCGCGCTCGCCGCCACCATCTCGACGGCGCGCTTCGGCGGCTACGTGGTGCCGAGCGGCTCGCTGCCGCCGGGGGTGCCCGACGACTTCTACGCGCGCGTCACCCGCGCCGCGCATGGCGCCGGGTGTCGCGTCGTTATCGACGCCTCGGGGGAGGCGCTCGCCGCCGCCCTCGACGAGGGCGTGTACCTGATCAAGCCGAGCGGCCGCGAGCTGGGCGAGCTGGTCGGCTCCACCCTCAGCACCGTCGCCGAGAAGACCGCCGCAGCGACCGAGCTCGTGGCGCGCGGTCGGGTCGAGGTCGTCGCGCTCACGCTCGGCGGCGACGGCGCGGTGCTCGTGACACGAGACGGTGCCCAGCATTTGGCCCCGCCGCCCATCGAGGTGCACTCGACGGTGGGCGCGGGCGACTCGTTTCTTGCGGGCCTCGTGCTGCGCCTGGCCGAGGGGCGCTCGCTCGAGGCCGCTTTCCGCGCGGGAGTCGCCTGCGGTGCGGCCACGGCGATGACGGCCGCGACCGAGCTGTGCCACGCCGACGACGTGCGCCGGCTGGAAGCGGAGCTCGCCGCCTGACGCGCCCCTCGGCCCCGGCCATGCCCTCTCGCCCACGTCGAAACGAGGGTTTGTGTCGAGACGTGGGCTGTCGCGGCGCTGTCTCGGCGCAAACCCTCGTTTCGGCGCACCGAGCGCTCGGCCCTGCGCGATCAGCGGGCGGGGGCGAGGCAGGATTCGCGGGCGTGGTGCGAGACACCATGGGCGAGGAGCGTGGGCGCGGGAAAGGCCCACTCATCCGGCGCTGTGCGCCCCGCGCATCGCCCCGCGCATCCGGCGCTGTACGCCCCGCGCATCCGGCGCTGTGCGCGTCGCACGGGTACCCGCGCGATTCTTTCGAGCGGATGCGCGGTGCCTTTCGCGCGCTCCCGCCCCGCACCCGCCCGTTACCGCTTCGAAATATGTTGTGCTTGACCACAAACGCACCCAAACGTATAGTCAGAACGTCCCCATCACTTTCGGCACTGAGGCCGAAACTTTCGAGAGGTTCAAAGATGAACAGACGAGCACCGAGGCGCTGGGCGGCTGTCGCCCTCACCGGCCTCACGATCGGCGCCCTCGCCGCGTGCTCCCCGGCCGGCGACGGCGGCACGGGCGGTAACGACGGCGGAAGCGGTGACGACGTCACGCTGACCTGGTGGCACAACGGCACCGGCGAGCCCCTTCTGGGCTTCTGGGAAGACGTGGCCGCCGAATTCGAAGAGGCCAACCCCGGCGTCAACGTCGAGGTCACCGCCTACCAGAACGAAGAGCTGCAGCGCACGCTGATCCCGAACCAGCTGCGCACCGGCTCGGGGCTCGACCTCTACCAGCAGTGGGGTGCCGGCGAACTGGCGGCCCAGGTTGAGGCTGGCTTCGTGAAGGACATCAGCGCCGACGTCGCCGAGCGCGCCGAGGCCATGGGCGGCGTCGTCGCCCCGTGGCAGGTTGACGGGGCCACCTACGGCCTTCCCTTCAACTTCGGCATCTCGGGCTTCTGGTACAACACCGAGCTGTTCGAGCAGGCCGGCATCGAGGGCACGCCCGAGACCCTTGACGAGCTGTACGACGCCATCGACGCCCTGAAGGCCGCCGGCATCACGCCGATCGCCGTGGGTGCGGGCGACGGCTGGCCCGCCGCGCACTACTGGTACCACTTCGCTCTGAAGTCGTGCGCCCCCGAGGTGCTGCAAGACGCGCAGAGCAGCTACGACTTCAGCGACCCCTGCTTCCTCGAGGCCGGCGAGCTGCTCGAAGAGTTCGTCGAGTCCGAGCCCTTCAACGACGGCTTCCTCGCCACCAGCGCCCAGCAGGGTGCGGGCAGCTCCGCTGGCCAGCTGGCCACCGGTCAGGTCGCCATGGAGCTCATGGGCCACTGGAACCCGGGCGTTATGGGCGGCATCCTGCAGGAGGAGACCGGCGACGAGAACGCGACCCCGCCCGAGTTCCTCGGCTGGTTCAACTTCCCGGCCATCGAGGGCGCCCAGGGAGACCCGACCGCGGTCCTCGGCGGCGGCGACGGCTTCTCGTGCACCGCGTGGTCGCCCCCGGAGTGCACCGACCTGCTCAACTACATCACGAGCGTTGAGGTGCAGACCCGCTTCGGCGAGATCGGCGCCGGTATCCCCGTGACGCCGGGTAGCGAGGCCGGTATCTCTGATGAGAACCTGCAGGCCGTGCTTGCGGGACTCCAGGGCTCGAGCTACGTGCAGCTGTGGCTTGACACGGCCTTCGGTCCCACCGTTGGTGGTGCCATGAACGAGGGCATCGTGAACCTCTTTGGTGGCCAGGGCTCGCCCTCGGAGATCATCGAGAACATGAGGAACGCGGCGGCGACGCTGTAACTCATGGCCCTCACCACCACGAGCACCGGGTCCGCGGCCACCGCCGCGGGCCCGGTGCCCCCCACCGCGTCCCCCCGTCCGCCGCGCTCGCGGCAGCAGACCCGCGGCCTGCTGCTCATCTGGGCCTTCGTGGCTCCCGCGCTCATTGTTTACGTGACCTTCGTGCTTGTGCCGGTCGCTCTCGCCGCGGTCTACAGCTTCTTCAACTGGAACGGTCTCGGGGCGCTCGACCGCTTCATCGGCGTTGACAACTACGTTCGTGCGCTGACGGACCCGGTCTTCCTCGGCGCGATGATGAACAACGGCCTCATCGTGGTTCTCTCGCTACTCATTCAGGGCCCGCTCGCGATCGGCATCGCGCTGCTGCTCAACCGCCCCCTGCGCGGTCGAGCACTGATTCGCACGCTGATCTTCGTGCCGTACGTCTTGAGTGAGGTCGTTGCGGGTCTCGCTTTCCGCCTCATGTTGCCCCCGGGTGGCCCCTTCGACTCCTTCCTGACTGCCCTCGGCTGGGCGGGCGACAAGCCCCTGTGGCTCGCCGACCCCGACGTGGCGTTCTGGACCCTCTTCGCGGTCATCACCTGGAAGTACCTGGGCTTCGCGATCATCCTGATGCTCGCCGGCCTGCAGGGCGTGCCCGAAGAACTCAGCGAGGCCGCCGCGATCGACGGCGCCAGCTGGTGGCAGACCCAGCGTCACATCACGCTGCCGCTGCTCGGGCCGACC
>DASSWY010000296.1:0-2740 GCA_035704325.1 Microcella sp.
ACCAGCAGGCGGCGTCGCTGGCCGGGCAACTGGCCGCGCTCGCCCCGCAGATCGGGGCATCGGGGCTGTCTCGGGAGGACCAGCAGGCCTTCATCGACGCCCTGACCGACGCGCAGGTCCTCGCCGGCACGACGGATGCCGTCGCCGCCCAGGCCGGGCCTGCACTCGCGCAGGTGCCCGGCGGCGTGGCTCAGTCGGCGGCGGGCGCGCGGGCGCTCGCGACAAACGGTGTTCCGCTCGCGAGCGGCCTCGATGGCCTCGCCACCGGGCTCGGCGAGCTCGCTGGCGGCCTCGACGAGATCGCGGCCGGCGTCGGAGAGACGGCGGGCGGCGCGACGGCGCTCGCCGACGGTGCGGATCAGCTGGCGGCCGGGGCGCAGGACGCCGCAGACGGCGCCGTGGCGCTCGCCGACGGAACCGACGAGCTCGGGGCTGGGCTGACCGAGGGTGCCGATGAGGTACCGTCGGCCGACGAACTGGACCCGGCCGCCCTGCTGTCGCCCGTCGCCCTCGAGACCGAGCGGGCGAACGCGGTCGACGGCATCGGCGGCGTGCTCATCGCCGCCCTCGCCCCGCTTGGCCTTTGGCTCGGGGCGCTCGCCGCCGCCGTCGCGGCACCGCGCGGTGGTGCCGCGCTGATCGGCTCGGCCCTCGGCGCGCGCGCCCAGCTACGCCGCCGCGTGCTGGCGCTGAGCGTCGTCGCGATCGCCCAGGGCGCGCTCGTCCCCCTGCTCGTGCCAACCCTCGCGGGCGCGGCCTGGTCGAGCGTGCCCGCGGTGCTCCTGCTGGCGGTCATCGCCTCGGCGGCCTTCGCCGCCCTGCACCTGGCGGCAGCCCTCGCGCTCGGCCGACGCGCGACCGTTATCGCCTCACTCGTGCTGCTGGGGCTGCAGGCGGTGGTCGTCGGGGTGGTGATTCCGGTGGATGCGCTGGTCGAGCCGTTCCCGACGCTCGCGGGCATCCTGCCCGCCCCGATCGTCGCCGACGGGATGCTCGCGGCGCTCGCCGGCGGAGACGCCGCCCGCGTCGTGACGGCCGTGACGGTCAGCGTGCTCGTCGGAACCGCAGCGGCGTTCCTCGCGGTGGGTGCGGCGCGCCGACGCCGCACGGTCGCGGTGCGCGAAGCGTACGCGACCGCCTAGGAGGGGTGCGCGAGGTGGGTGCGCGCGAACCGCAGCGTGTCAGCGAGGCGGTCTACGCGCATCCGCTCGTCGCGGCCGCACGCGCGCGTGTTGATTTCGGCGACCACCAGGCCCTCGAAGTCGCGTGCGGGTAGACCGCGCAGAACCTCGGCGACGGGCTGCACGCCCGTGCCCGGCACGAGGTGCTCGTCGACGAGCGAGGCGCCGCCCGAGGCGCGGCTCGCGTCGCAGAGGTGTACGTGGCGGAGGCGCTCACCCCACGCGTCGCGCAGGGTGGTCGCTGACATGCCCGCCATCCCGGCGTGCGAGAAGTCGAGCGTGAGGTGATCAACGTCGAGTTGGCCCGGGTTCCAGTGCGGGGCAAAAACCTCACGTCGCGCGCCGACGCGTGCGGGAAACATGTTCTCGACGGCGATCGTCACGCTGAACTGGGATTCGAGCTCACGCACGCGCTCGACGAAGCGGCTGGCGCTCCGCCGCTGCCACGCAAACGGCGGATGCGCGACCACCGTCGTCGCCCCCAGTTCGCTCGCGAGCGCGCAACTGCGCTCGAGCTTCACGAGCGGGTTGCGACCCCACACGAAGCTGCTGAACAGCAGCACGGGGGAGTGGATGCTGAGCACCGGCAGGCGGTAGCGAGCGCTCAGTTCGGCGAGCGTTCGCGCCGACTGCGTCGATCGGTCGCTCGTGACCATCACCTCAATGCCGTCGAAGCCGACCTCGGCCGCGAGGCGAAACGCGTCGTCGAGCCGCTGCGGCAGAACGCTCGTGGTGCCGAGGCCTATGCGGATCATCGTCGCGAGCGTACGCCGCGCGGGGGTGCGCGGGGATCAACGGCAGTCGACGAATTCCAGATGCGCACACTCTGAGAGAACTCTGAATCTCGGCTGATACGTTCAGTTCCGGACCAGCGACGAGCCCCCGACACCGCCGCCACCGCGGCAGGAACGAGCCACCGCCATGACCGATCGCGACAGCTACGACTTCATCGTCGTCTCCAACCGACTGCCCGTCGACCGGGTCGTCGACCCTGACGGCACGGCGCGGTGGCAGCGGTCTCCCGGCGGTCTCGTGACGGCGCTCGAGCCGGTGATGCGAGCATCCGACGGCGCGTGGGTGGGCTGGGCCGGCAAACCCGACCTCGAGCTAGAGCCGTTCACGGCCGACGACACGTACCTCGTGCCGGTAACCCTGAGCGCCGACGAGGTGGCCGACTACTACGAGGGCTTCAGCAATGACACCCTCTGGCCGCTGTACCACGACGTGATCGCACCCCCCAGCTACCACCGCGAATGGTGGGACGCCTACGTGCGGGTCAATCGCCGCTTCGCCGAACAGAGCGCCGCCATCGCGGCCCCGGGTGCCACCGTGTGGGTGCAGGACTACCAGCTGCAGCTCGTGCCGAAGATGCTGCGCGAACGGCGCCCCGACCTGGTGATCGGCTTCTTCAACCACATCCCCTTCCCGCCCTACGGCATCTACGCGCAGTTGCCCTGGCGCCGTCAAATCGTCGAGGGGCTGCTCGGCGCCGACGTCATCGGCTTCCAGCGCGTCGCCGACGCCGGAAACTTCACCCGCGCCGTGCGCCGCCTGTACGG
>DASSWY010000177.1:0-2022 GCA_035704325.1 Microcella sp.
TCACCTCGCTAGGCTTGAGCGCATGAGCAGGATCGCCGTCGTTCCTGGGTCGTTTGACCCGATCACCCTGGGCCACCTCGACGTCATCGAGCGCGCGGCCAACATTTTCGACGAGATCCACGTCGTCGTGGTGCACAACCCCGGCAAGACGGCGATGCTGCCGATCGCGCAGCGCGTCTCGCTCATTGAGCAGGCCGTCGCCGACAGAGCTCTGCCGTCGAGCATTCGCGTGACCGGGTGGAGTGTGGGCTTGCTCGTCGACTACTGCACCGAGGTGGGTGCGCAGGTGCTCATCAAGGGCGTCCGTAGCCAGGTCGATGTCGCGTACGAGACGCCCATGGCCATCGTGAACCGCAACCTTGCCGGCGTCGAGACGGTGTTCATGCTGCCTGACCCGGCGCACGCTCACGTCTCGAGCTCTCTCGTGCGTCAGGTTGCGAGCCTCGGGGGCGACGTGGCGCCGTACGTTCCGCGAGCGGTCGCGGAGTTTCTCGAGGAGGCACGCGAGGGCTGATGCCCCCGGGCGTCAGGCGTCGACGGTCTGCTGCACCGGGATGCTGCGCGTGTCGGCGCGGCGCTTGCGCAGAGCGTCACCGCCGATGAACAGCGCGCAGGCAATCAGTACGAGGTTCTTCACGATGTACTGCCCCTCGATCGTGAGCCCGAAGGGGAACACCGTGTAGGTGACCTCGGGAAGCAGGATGAGAGGCAGGAAGGTTCCCGGCATCTGCGGAATCAGCATGAGCAGCGCGAGGCGCGTCGTCGGTGGGAAGAGGAACGCCAGGCCGATCGCGACCTCCCACACGCCGAGCAGGGGAACGATGATCTCGGGCGTCAGAAAGTAGACCGTCGCGGCCACGAGGTCGTACGCCGGGCTCAGCTCGCCCACGATCTTGAGCGCTCCGAACCAGATGAACACCACCCCGATCGCGAGGCGGGCAAACTTCACGCCGAAGCGGTCCATTGTCCAGACGACAAAACGGTCGAACAGGTCAATTCCGTTGCTGATGAGCGAGCGCATGGTGCTGCGACCTCCTGCTGGTCGACGGGGCGTCGTGTTCGGCCAGCGTACGTCGCTCATCTGAGCGAAAGCCCGAGTGCGAGTGGCCGCTCAGGGCCCGTTCGTGCCTTCCGCGTGCTGCGGCACGGCGAGCATGCCCGCCCGGGCATGGGAGCCCGGGCGGGAGCGGTGCTCATCGCGGCGGAGCGCTCTGCGCGAGCGCGTGGTACTCGTACCGCGCGCTTTGACCGCTGGCGAGCACGGCGGCGAGCCGCAGGGCCCGCGTGCTCGACGGCCGGCGCTCCGGTGCCGCGGTGCGTGGGCGCCGACTCCACATCACGAGCGCGACACCGATGGTGAGGGCGGCGCGGTCGATGAGGGTGAGTGGGCGACCGGCACGGGTCCGCGGGTGACGGGCGCTCGGTCGTATGGGTTCGGTTTCGGGTCGGCGCGGCTGCGTCGACACCGGGGACGGGGTGTGCGTCGTGATGGTCACGAGAGGTTCCTCACTGCGAGAAAGACGGGTACTGCGGGGAGCCGCGGGGCACGCGCATCGGGGCGGCGCGCCCGCGACGCCGCGCGCAGGGCGCGGCAGGCGGGGCGATGATTCCGTGGGGCTCAGGATGCGCGGGGCATCGAGCGAGGAATCGAGCTTCGTGAGCGTCGCCACCGGCAGATCGGGTGGCGAGAGCGCTACCCGCTTAGGCGGTGAGGACGCCGACGAAGCCGGCGGTGAAACGGGTCTTTCCCGTGGTGATGATGAACATGCTCGGCCTCCTTTCGACGTGTAAGCGAGGAGAAACGTAGCGCGCGCAGAACGCATCCCGCAAGAGGAATACGGCAATTCGTTCGGAATTGTTCACCGACGGCGCCGACGGGCAGAGCCTCGTCGCCGCTACCTCGACAGCCCCAGGGGTCTGTGTCAGGGTCGAGGCCATGGAGACACTCGTCGGATTCACGGGCCTTGCCGTCGTTCTTCTCGTGCTCGGCCTGCTGTGGATCGTGCTGATCGTGATCGCCCT
>DASSWY010000050.1:0-4472 GCA_035704325.1 Microcella sp.
CGCGATCTCACGGCTGAGCTCGGTCGTCGCGTCGAGGTGCGCGAAGGTCGTGGCGGGCGCCGGGTCGGTGTAGTCGTCAGCAGGAACATAGATGGCCTGCAGCGACGTGATCGAGTGACCACGCGTCGACGTGATGCGCTCTTGGAGGATACCCATCTCGTCGGCGAGGTTCGGCTGGTAACCCACGGCGGACGGCATGCGGCCGAGCAGCGTGGAGACCTCGGAACCGGCCTGCGTGAAACGGAAGATGTTGTCGATGAAGAGCAGAACGTCTTGCTTCTGCACGTCGCGGAAGTACTCGGCCATGGTCAGGGCCGACAGCGCGACGCGCAGACGCGTGCCCGGGGGCTCGTCCATCTGGCCGAAGACCAGGGCGGTCTTGTCGAAGACGCCGGCCTCCTCCATCTCTTGGATGAGGTCGTTGCCCTCGCGAGTACGCTCACCCACACCAGCAAACACCGACACACCACCGTGGTCTTGCGCCACGCGCTGAATCATTTCCTGGATGAGGACCGTCTTGCCGACGCCCGCACCACCGAAGAGGCCGATCTTTCCACCCTGAACGTAGGGGGTCAGCAGGTCGATGACCTTGATGCCGGTCTCGAAGAGCTGCGTCTTCGACTCGAGCTGGTCGAATGCCGGGGGCTTGCGGTGGATCGGCCAGCGCTCGGTGACCTCGATGGTCTGGCCGGGCTCGGCGTTGAGCACCTCGCCGATGACGTTGAAGACCTTGCCCTTGGTGACGTCGCCGACGGGCACCGAGATCGCGGCACCGGTGTCGCGCACCTCCTGGCCACGAACAAGACCGTCCGTCGGCTTCAGAGCGATCGCGCGAATCAGGTCGTCGCCGAGGTGCTGGGCCACCTCGAGCGTCAGCGTCGTGGTCTCGTCACCGATCGTGATGTCGGTCTGCAGGGCGTTGTAGATACCGGGAATCGCATCGTGCGGAAACTCGATGTCGACGACCGGGCCGGTGACGCGTGCAACGCGTCCGACACCGGCGACAGCGGCCTTTTCGGCCGGCTTCTTCGTGGTTGCGGTAGCCATGGGTGTGTGTCCCTTTTCTTGTGGTTACTTCGCGGATACCAGGGCGTCGGCGCCGCCCACGATCTCGGAAATCTGCTGAGTGATCTCGGCCTGACGCGCGTTGTTCGCCAGTCGGGTGTAGTCAAGGATGAGCTTGTCGGCGTTGTCGCTCGCCGACTTCATCGCCTTCTGCCGCGCGGCGTGCTCAGACGCAGCCGACTGCAGCATGGCGTTGAAGATTCGGCTTTCGATGTACACCGGAAGCAGCGCGTCAAGCACGCTGTCGGCCTCGGGCTCGAACTCGTAGAGCGGGAGTACCTCGGAGTCGGGCTCGTCAACGCCGTCCACGATCTCGAGCGGCAGAACGCGCACGATTTCGGGCACCTGCGAGACGAGGTTGACAAAGCGGTTGTAGACGATGTGGATCTCGTCGACGCCCGCGTTGCTCTCGCCACCCTCGAGGAAGGCCTCGACCAGCGTGTCCGCGATGTCTTTGGCGGTCTCGAACTGAGGCTGGTCGGTACCGCCCGTCCATTCCTTCGCTGCCGCGCGGCGACGGAAGGCGAAGTACTGCACGGCCTTTCGCCCCACGAGGTAGTGGGTGACCTCTTTGCCCTCGCCCTCGAGCCGCGTGCGCAGCTCGGCGGCCTCGCGGATGACCTGCGAGCTGAAGGCGCCGGCGAGGCCGCGGTCGGACGTGAAGATCACGACCGCAGCACGCTTCGGCTGCTCGCGCTCCGTTGTCAGCACGTGGTCAACGTTGGAGTACGTCGCCACGGCCGACACGGCACGCGTCACAGCCCGCGCGTACGGCGTGGACGCCGCCATGCGGGCCTGCGCCTTCTGAATACGCGAGGCCGAGATCAGCTCCATTGCCCGAGTGATCTTCTTGGTCGTCTGGGCAGAGCGGATCTTCTGCCGGTAGACCCGGAGTTGCGCTCCCATGAGTGTCGTCTTTCCTTAGGTGTGGACGTCGAGTAGAGGGTCGTCAGCGCTTGCGGCGGACGATCTTCTCCTGATTGATGTCCTCTGCCTCGGTCTCGTCGAACTCTTCGTGGCCGGCCTGCACTCCACCGGTACCGCCGCCCACGAACTCGGTCACGAAGGCGTCAACAGCCTTCTCGAGCTCGGCCTCGGTCGCATCGTCGAGCACGTTGCTGTCGGCCAGCGTCGTGAGGATCGAGGTGTTGCGACGCAGGTGGTCGAGCAGTTCGCGCTCGAACTTCAGCACGTCATCGACCGCGATCGAGTCGAGCTTGCCTTTCGTGCCCGCCCAGATCGAGACGACCTGCTCTTCGACGGGGTACGGCGAGTACTGCGGCTGCTTGAGCAGCTCTGTCAGACGAGCTCCACGGGCGAGCTGACGGCGGCTGGCGGCGTCAAGGTCGGACGCGAACATCGCGAAGGCCTCGAGGGAGCGGTACTGGGCGAGCTCGAGCTTGAGCGTTCCCGACACCTTCTTGATGCTCTTGACCTGAGCGTCACCACCCACGCGCGACACCGAGATACCCACGTCGACCGCGGGTCGCTGGTTGGCGTTGAAGAGGTCGGACTGCAGGAAGATCTGGCCGTCGGTGATCGAGATCACGTTGGTCGGGATGTAGGCCGACACGTCGTTGGCCTTTGTCTCGATGATGGGCAGACCCGTCATCGACCCGGCTCCCAGTTCGTCGGAGAGCTTTGCGCAGCGCTCGAGCAGACGCGAGTGCAAGTAGAAGACGTCACCCGGGTAGGCCTCACGCCCCGGCGGGCGACGCAGCAGCAGCGACACGGCGCGGTACGCCTCGGCCTGCTTCGACAGGTCATCGAAGATGATCAGAACGTGCTTGCCGCCGTACATCCAGTGCTGGCCGATCGCCGAGCCGGTGTAGGGCGCCAGGTACTTGAAGCCGGCGGGGTCGGATGCGGGGGCCGCGACGATCGTCGTGTACTCCATCGCACCAGCCTCTTCGAGCGCTCCCTTGACGGCGGCGATCGTCGAACCCTTCTGGCCGACAGCGACGTAGATGCAGCGAACCTGCTTCGAGACGTCGCCCGACTCCCAGTTGGCCTTCTGGTTGATGATCGTGTCGATCGCGATGGCGGTCTTGCCGGTCTGGCGGTCACCGATGATCAGCTGGCGCTGGCCGCGACCCACGGGGATCATGGCGTCGATGGCCTTGATGCCCGTCTGCATCGGCTCGTGCACGCTCTTGCGCTGCATGACGCCCGGAGCCTGCAGCTCGAGTGCGCGGCGGCCCTCGTCAGCGATGTCGCCCAGACCGTCAATGGGGGCGCCCAGCGGGTCGACGACGCGACCCAGGTAGCCGTCGCCCACCGGCACGGAGAGGACCTCACCGGTACGGGTGACCTCCATGCCCTCGACGATGCCGGTGAACTCACCGAGCACGACGACACCGATTTCGTTCTCATCGAGGTTCTGGGCGAGGCCCAGGGTGCCGTCCGAGAAGCGGATGAGCTCGTTCGCCATGACGCTCGGCAGTCCGGCGACGTGAGCGATGCCGTCGGCCGCGTCGACCACGCGGCCGACCTCGGTCGCGGTTGCGGCGCTCGGCGCATACGAGTTCGCGAAGTCTTTCAGCGCATCGCGGATCTCGTCCGGGCTGATCGAAAGTTCTGCCATGTCTTTTCCTTCGTGGTCGCGCCCCGCTGCCGGGCCGCTGGATGATGGGCTGGTGCTACCGCGCCAGCTGAAGCGTGAGATCGGTCAAGCGAGCGGCGATGCTGCCGTCGATGACCTCGTGGCCGACCTGAATGCGTGCCCCACCGATGACCGAGGGGTCGACCCGCTCGACAACGAGGTGCTCCCGGCCGTAGCGTTCGCGCACCACGGCGGCCACCGATGCCCGCTGGGCGTCGGTCAGCGGAGAAGCGACCGACACCGTCGCGAGCCCCTTGCCAGCCGCGTCGGCGACCACTTCGGAACTCACCCGGACCAGTTCGCCCATGCGGCGGCCGCGCGGAAGCCGGACGAGGTGGGTCAGAATCGCCACCACCTCGGCGCTTGCCCGGGTCGTCAGCAGCCGTTCGACGAGCGCTGCACGCTCGTCGGGGGTGCCCCGCGTTCCGCTGAGAGCAAGCTCCAGCTCAGCATTCTGGGCGACGAGCTGCCCGAAGCTGAACAGCTCCGCGGCGACCGACCCGGCGTCGGATGCTGACCGGGCGATGGCGCGGATACCCAGCTCTTCGACGCCTGCAATCAGCTCGGACGACGAGGACCAGGACGCGTCAAGCGCCGCGTTCAGCACCGAGCGAGCGGGAGCACCCAGGCTGCCAAACACGCGGTCACGGAGCGTGCCCGTCGCCGCACTGTCGTCAGCGACGAGCGCCGACCGCAGGCCGTGCGACGAGGCAATCGTCCGAGCCGCGGCCAGCAACTGCTCGCCGGCCTGCCGATCGACCGACGCCGTGCTCGCGAGTACATCGCGTGCACTCGCCAGCGCGGA
>DASSWY010000072.1:0-2488 GCA_035704325.1 Microcella sp.
ACGACGATCACCACGGCCGCGATGGCCGCCAGCACCGCGCGGCGCGAGAGCAACCGCTTGGTCGCGAAGGTGCGGACTGACACGCGCCGGACAACTCCTTTGGTGAGGGAATGTCCGACGCTAACAGCCGAACGCCCGCCCGGGCGCCAGCCCCTCACGGGGCGCGGCGCGCGGGCGGGCGTCGATGTGGTTTAGGCGCGGGCGAGGATGCCGTTCAGTGCGTCCATCAGGGCGGCCTTCGGGTCGTCGACCATGCCGTGCGAGCGGTATGCCACGTGCTTGTCGGGGCGGACCAGCACGGCGCCGTCCTCCTCAATCTGGCTGAGGCGCTCCCAGTCGTTGTAGAGGTCAGTGACCTGCTGGCCGGGGCCCACGACGACGGCGTTCAGCGGAATGCCGAGCTCGCGAGCGACCTCGACGGTCGCGTCGGCCCAGGCCTGACCGGTGATGCCGGTGAACAGCGTGAACTCGCCGAAGCGCGCCAGGTCGTGCGTCGAGACCTTCTGGCGGTCTTTCAGCAGCCACGCGTGCGGCAAGCGGCAGCCCGGGTAGGTGGTCGGCTCGTAGTAGAGCTCGGGGTCTTTCGTCGGGGCCGGCTTTTCGGTGCCGTCGGGCATCACCGCGCTCGACTGGTAGAACTGGCCGAGCTCGACGCCGAGGGCGTTGAACTCGTAGTTCTTCAGCTCGATCGCCTTCGTCAGCGCCCGGCGACGCTCGCGCGCCTCCGGCGTGTTCTCGACGCGCGAGGCGATGTTGCGGTTCATCTGCTCGGGGTCGTTCGTGCCGAGCACGCCGAGCGCCTCAAAGATGGGGCCGAATTCGGCGCCCGACTTGTTGGCGCGCAAGACGATCTGCTTCGCGACGGGCGCGCGCTCGGGCTCGTACGTCGTCGGCAACTTCTCGCCCGCCCAGCCCTTCAGCGCGTACGCGATCTTCCAGGCCAGGTTGTACGAGTCGCCGATCGACGTGTTCGAGCCGAGGCCGTTCGACGGCGGGTGGCGGTGAATCGCGTCGCCCATGGCGTACACGCGACCGTTCTGCAGGGTCGTCGCGTACATCTCGTTGTTGCCCCACAGCGAGGTGCCCGTGATCTCGACCTCGAGCTCCTGGTCGCCGACCAGGTTGCGCACGATCTGAATCGCGGCGGCCTCGTCGACCTCCGGTGGGGGCTGCGTGATGTCGTAGCCCCAGACGATGAGCCACTCGTTCCACGGCCGCACCATGCGCACGAGGCCCATGCCGATGCCGCCGATGTTCGAGCCGGGCTGCAGCACCCAGTAGAGAACGCTCGGGCGGTGGGCAACGAGGTGGCTGAGGTCGGCCTTGAAGGTGATGTTCATCGAGCCGGCGATATCCATCTTGCCCTCGTACTGAAGGCCCGCCTGGGCGGCGACGACCGAGCGGGCGCCGTCGGCACCGAGCAGGTACTTCGCCCGAATGTGGAACTCTTCCCCGGTCAGCCGGTCGCGCACGAGCACGGTGACGCCATCGTCGTCCTGCTCGAAGCTGACGAACTCGGTCGAGAAGCGCACGACGGCTCCGCGCTCGGCGGCGGTGCGAATCAGAATCGGCTCGAGCAGGTTCTGCGGAATGTCGCAGTTGAGCGTCGGGCTCGCCGACTCGTAGTCGGCGTGACGCTCGGGCGAGGTGCCCCAGGTGTGCATGCGGCCGAGCTCTTCGCCGGTCAGCGAGGTGCAGAAGACCGTGTCGCCCATGAGGTGGTGGGGCACCGCCTCGGCGAGCACCTGCTGTTCGATGCCGAGATCGCGGAAGATCTCCATCGCCCGCTGGTTGGTGATGTGCGCCCGCGGCGTGTTCGCCGTCCAGCGGTACTTCGTGATGACGTGCGTGCGCACGCCCATGGAGGCGAGCAGCGCGGCGGCGGACGAGCCCGCGGGGCCGCTGCCCACGATGAGCACGTCGGTCTCGATGCGAATGTCGGTCATGGCGGGGGTGTGCCTTCCTCGGTGGTGGGGAACGGTTAGTCGCGGGTGGCGGGTGCCAGCACGATGTCGAAGTGGGCAGACGACCAGGGCTCGTCGACCGTGCGGCCGGGCGCGTCGCCCGCCTCGTGCTGCTCGAACGGAACGATGAGGCTCTCTTTCACGCCGAAGACAGCGTCTTTGTCGAGCCACTCGTCGCCCGCGACGAAGATGTGGGTGATGAGCGTTTCGCAGTCATCGGCCGACACCATGAAATGGATGTGCGCCGGGCGCATCACGGACCTCTTGCTGGCCGCGAGCAGGTCGCCGACCGGGCCGTCGTGCGGGATCGGGTACGGCGCGGGCTGCACGGTCCAGAAGTCGTAGTTGCCGTCGGCATCGGTGAACAGGTGCGCGCGCGCCTGCGTCAGGTCGCCCTCGTACTGCACGTCGTAGAAGCCGTCTTCGTCAGCGCCCCACACTTCGACGCGCGCGCCCGCGATCGGGGTGCCGTCGGTGCGGGTCACGCGGCCAGACACGTGGCAGGGCTTGCCGGCGACGCCGAC
>DASSWY010000098.1:0-2146 GCA_035704325.1 Microcella sp.
GACATCGCCGACCCGCTCGATCAGAAGGTGCGCTACCTCGACAAACTCGTCGACGAGTTGGCGAAAGGCAAAGCCATGGACAAGGTTCTGCGATCATGACGACTCCCACCGAATCAACGACCCCGCCGCGACGCCGGCGCACGGGCGTGATCATCGGAGTCACCGCGCTACTTCTGGGGCTGGGCGCCGGCGCACTCGGCCTCGGCATCGCGATGAGCACGCCGCCCGACGATGCCATCACCGCTCCCAGCGCTGACCCGAGCGACGCGCCCTCCAACGAACCCACGGCGCGACCGACGCCCAGCGACACGGGCTCGGCGGAGCCCACCTCGGCCCCCGAACCCGAACGGGCGGCGCTGCCCGCCGACTGCGCCAGCCTCTACAGCGGCTCAATGACGGCCGAACTGCAGAGCTACGGGGTCGCCTTGAACCCCGCCTGGACGATCGACAACCCCGAGGCTGGCCTGGGCTTCGCCGACCCCCAGCTTGAGGCGTGGACCGCCGAGTGGCAGACGCTGCGCTGCCTCTGGACGACCCCCGACGGGGGAAGTGGCATCGGACTCGAAACGCACGTCGTCCCGGTACTCCCCGACGAGGGCGTCGCTGTGGAGGCACAACTCGCCAGCCTCGGCTACTCGTCGGTCGACGAGCTCGGCGGCACCCGCTACCTCTGGAGCGTCACCGACGACGAGTTCGGGGGCGCCTGGGGCGAATCGCACATCGTCGTCGGCGGCTACTGGTTTGCCACCGCCTGGATCGATCTCGGCGTCACCGGCTACACGGCCGACATGGTTCAGAACCTGGTCGGCACCGACTGAGACGCACACCAGAGCCCGAACGACAAAACCCCCGGCATCAGCCGGGGGTTTTTTCGGTTGTGACCCCAGCGGGATTCGAACCCGCGTTACCGCCGTGAGAGGGCGGCGTACTAGGCCGCTATACGATGGGGCCGCGTCGCAACCCGTCGAGTATGCCACAGCCCGCGGGCGCCCACCAAACCGGGCCGACGTCGGATGCCGCGTCGGGCATCCGCCCCGAATTACGGCGTGATTCAGGGGGTCGGGGCGAGCACGCGAAGTGAGCGCGCATCCACCGTCGCCGTGACCGGCAGCGGCGCGACGCGCTCGCCGTCGGCGTATGCGACGACGCCCGCGGCGGCGATCGAGACGCGGGATGCGCGGTGCACAATCACGCGCGGGTCGCCCACGTGCGTTCCGGCAAAGACGCGCGGGTAGATACGCAGAAACTGCAGGCGCGACAGCGGCTTCACGAGCACGACGTCGAAGAGTCCGTCGTCGAGTTTCGCGTCGGGCGCGACCTTCATCCCGCCGCCAAACGAGAGGTTGTTGGCGACCGCGACGAGCAGGGCGCGCTCGACCCGCGTTTCACCGTCGAGCTCGAGCGTGTACTCGATGGGCCGCAGCTTCGCGAGCTCGACGAGCAGCGCGAGCGTGTAGCGACTGCGCCCCCGCGGGAAGCGCATGCGGTTTGCCCGCTCGTTGACAAGGGCGTCGAAGCCGGCCGAGAGGATGCACGCGAAGCGGGTCTCGCCGCCCGCGTGGGCGATGGTGCCGGCGTCGATGACCCGCGGCGGCACATCGAGCTGCTCGGCGAGCATCTGAATCGCCGCCTCCGCGTCGTCGACGGGGATGCCCAGGCCACGACACACGTCGTTACCCGTGCCGCTCGGCACGATACCGAGGGGAATGCGGCTGCCCTCGAGGGCCATCACACCGAGGGCCACCATGCCGTCGCCACCGACGACCACGAGCGCGTCGGGCTTCTCGGCCAGGGCGCGACGGGTCGCATCGAGCAGCTGCGGAAAGCCGAGCTCGGTGAGGCTCACCACGTCGTGGCCGAGCCCGCGCAGGGTGGTGACGACCGCGGGCCCCACCTCGCGGCCGCGCCCGAAGGCGGCGTTGGGGTTGATCGCGACGACGACGCGCTTACGCGCCCCCATGGGCTCTGCTGCCCCGGTTGTTCTGCAGCTCGTAGACGGCGATGAGCTCGGCGACGGCCTTCTCACGCTCGTCGCCGCCCGCGTCGAACATGTCGGTCACGTGCGTGCGCAGGTGGTTTTCGACGAGCAGCTTGTTGAGGCTCGAGAGGCTCTTCTGAATCGCGAGCGACTGAGTAATGATGTCGA
>DASSWY010000112.1:0-2695 GCA_035704325.1 Microcella sp.
GGCACGCTCTCGCCGCTCGTCGGCGTGTTCGGCATTTCGACCTCGGTGCCGATGGGCGCGATGATGGCGGTCTGCGGCGCGCTCGCGGTGACCGCGCTGTGGGCGGTCGTTCGGCCGTGGACGGTGCCCGCGCTGTCACGCTGACCGCCGGTCGCGCCCTGAACGGTCGCTGACCGTCTGCTCCATGAAATCGGATGCTGCGCTACCGTCGCCCGCATGACTTCCGTTCGCGAGGCCCGAAAGATCCGTCGACGCTGGCCGGTGATCAGCGCCAGCGTCGGCATCGCCGCGGTGGTGCTGCTGGGCGTGCTGATCGCCCTGCGCGAGTCGCCGCTCGGCGTTGACGAGGAGTTCATGAACGAGCTGCTCGACGAGCGTGCGCCCTGGTTCGACGTTCCCGCGCTCTTTCTTGACTGGGTGGGAGGCCACCTCGTCGGCATCGTGATTGTGCCGCTCGCGATCGTGATCTGGCTGATCGCGATTCGGCGGCCGTGGGCGGCGGGCTATTCGATCGTGGCCGCGGCGGTGAGCGCCGGGCTCGTGCAGCTGCTGAAGGCCGTGTTTGACCGCGCGCGCCCCGACCTCATGCTGGTGGCGAGCGACGAGGGCTCATTCCCGTCTGGCCACGTGGCGAATGCGGCGACGGTGGCGGTCGTGCTCGCGCTCGTCTTCGGGCTGACGCGGGAGCGCTGGTGGGTGTGGGCCGTGGGAGCCGCGTACGTCGTCGCGATGGCGCTGGCCCGCACGTATCTCGGCGTGCACTGGGTGACCGACACGATTGGTGGGGCGTTGCTGGGCGCGGCGGTTGCTGTTGTGCTGTGGGCGCCGATCGCCGACAAGCTGGCTGCCGAGCCGCGGGCGAAGGAGCGGCGGGGCGGCTGACGCGACGGGCGCGTCTGCGCGCCCCGCGCATCCGCTGATAGCGGGGATGCGCATCCTGCTTGCGCCTTATTGTCCACCTGGATAATATGGGCGCCATGAAGATCCTCCTCGTCGGCGCCGGAGGCGTCGGAGACGCCATCGCCAAGATTGCCGCCCGCCGCTCGTTCTTCGAGCAGATCATTGTCAGCGACTACGACGTGACGCGTGCCGAGCGCACCATTGCCTGGATCGAGGCGAAGCACGGCCCGCAGGGCGCCCGCTTCGTCGCCGCGCAGATCGACGCCTCGGATGCCGCCGTCGTCGAGAAGGTCGCCCGCGAGCACGGCGCCACGATCGTCATGAACGCGGTCGAGCCCAAGTTCGTCATGCCGATCTTCACCGGCGCGAAGGCCGCGGGCGCCGACTACATGGATATGGCGATGAGCCTGTCGGTTCCGCACCCCTCGAACCCGTACGCCGAGACCGGCGTGAAGCTCGGCGACGAGCAGTTCGAGGCCGCCGCCGAGTGGGAAAACAGCGGCCGCCTGGCGCTCGTCGGCATGGGCGTCGAGCCCGGCCTCTCGGATGTCTTCGCCCGCTACGCCGTCGACCACCTGTTCAGCGAGGTCGACGAGCTCGGCACCCGCGACGGCGCGAACCTGGTCGTGCGTGACGACGAGGGCAACGAGATCTTCGCCCCCTCGTTCTCGATCTGGACCACCATCGAGGAGTGCCTGAACCCGCCCGTCATCTTTGAGAAAGACAAGGGCTGGTACACGACCCCGCCGTTCAGCGAGCCCGAGGTGTTCGAGTTCCCCGAGGGCATCGGCCCGGTCGAGTGCGTCAACGTCGAGCACGAAGAGGTGCTGCTCATGCCGCGCTGGCTCGACGCGAAGCGCGTCACCTTCAAGTACGGGCTGGGCGATGAGTTCATCGGCATTCTGAAGACGCTCAACCAGCTCGGGCTCGACAAGACGCAGCCCATTCGTGTGCGCAGCGCAGGCGGACCCGTCGAGGTGAGCCCGCGCGACGTGGTCGCCGCGGGTCTGCCCGACCCCGCGACGCTCGGCCCGCGCATGACCGGCAAGACCTGCGCCGGGGTGTGGGTCACGGGTCTCGGCAAGAACGGACAGCCCCGCGAGGTGTACCTCTACCACGTGAGCGACAACGAGTGGACGATGGCCGAGTACGACGCCCAGTGCGTCGTCTGGCAGACGGCCTTGAACCCGGTCGTCGCGCTCGAACTGCTCGCCACCGGCGCGTGGTCGGGTGCCGGCGTGCTCGGGCCGGAGGCGTTCGATGCCCAGCCGTTCCTCGACCTGATGGCGAAGCCCGAGAGCGAGGGCGGCTACGGCCAGGCGTGGGGTCTCGAAGAGCGGGAGCCGCAGCGCGCCTAGCATTGTTGTCGTGACCAACGAAATGCCCGCGGGCGAGAACTGGGCCGGCAACATCCGCTTCACGGCGCCGCGCATCGCCCACCCGACCACCGTCGACGAGCTTGCCGAGCTCGTGCGCGGCGCCGACCACGTGCGCGCCGTCGGCTCCCGCCACACGTTCACGCCCCTCGCCGACAGCGCCGACCTCATGGTGTCAACCGAGGCGCTGCCCGCGGAGGTGACCGTCGACGCCGACGCGCGAACGGCATCCGTTTCGGGCGGAATGCGGTACGCCGAGGCGGCCCGCGCGCTCGATGAGGCCGGCTGGGCGCTGAAGGCGATGGCGTCGCTTCCGCACATCACCGTTGCCGGCGCGGTCGCGACCGGCACGCACGGGTCGGGGGATGCTGTCGGCTCGCTCGCGAGCGCGGTGGTCGCCCTCGACGTGGTGCGACCCG
>DASSWY010000134.1:0-2556 GCA_035704325.1 Microcella sp.
GACCCGCGCGTCGAGCAGCTCGTCGTGCGTCGAGCCGCCGAGGGGCTTGCGCGGGTTCCACATCGGCATCTGCTCGAGCGGCACCCCCATCGCCTTCGCGGTGTTGCGCCCGAGGTGCTGGTCGGGGAAGAACAGCACGCGCTGCCCCCGCTCGAACGCCCACTCGAGCACCGTCTTCGCGTTCGACGAGGTGCAGACGATGCCGCCGTTGCGCCCGCAGAAGGCTTTCAGCGCGGCCGAGGAGTTCATGTAGGTCACGGGGATGATCGGGGCCCGGCCGTCCGCATCCGGCTCGGTTCCGTAGACCGACTGCAATTCCTCCCACGCCGCCTCGACACTGTCGATGTCGGCCATGTCGGCCATCGAGCATCCGGCGGCGAGGTTCGGCAGGATCACGCGCTGGTCGTCGCGGGCGAGGATGTCAGCCGTTTCGGCCATGAAGTGCACGCCGCAGAACACGATGTACTCGGCATCGGGCTTTGTGAGCGCCGCGTTCGCCAGCTGAAACGAGTCACCCAAAAAGTCGGCGTGCTGCACGACCTCGTCGCGCTGGTAGAAGTGGCCGAGAATGACGAGGCGATCGCCCAGCGTCTCTTTCGCGGCGCGGATGCGGGCGTGCAGTTCGTTGGTTGACGCATCCTGATATTCGCGGGGAAGTCCGCCCTGCACGGGCGAGCCGGTCGGGATCACGTCGTACATCGACGAGCCGGGGCCGTAGCCGGGGGTCGCGTCGAACTCCCATGGGCCTTTCGCGAGCTCGGGCGTGCACGTCTCGCCGGGCAGCACACCGTTGGTGATGCCGCGGATCGTCGTGTCGAGGGTGAGGGGTGTCGTGGTCATGCGGGGATCCTCGGGGTGAGCGGGCCGGCGTCGACGAGTTGCACGTCGCCGGTGTAGCGGTAGAGCTTGGGCGGGCGGTGGCGGCCGCCGGTGACGACGCCTCCGGTGGCTTCGATCGCGCCCGACGACTCCATCTGGCGCCGGAAGTTCGCGGGGTCAAGCGGCTTCTGCAGCACGGCCTCGTACACGCCGCGCAACTCGGCGAGGGTGAACTCGTCGCCGAGGAAGGCGTGCGCGATCGCGGAGTACTCCATCTTCGTGCGCAGGCGCCACAGCGCGTAGTCGACGATCAGGTTGTGGTCGAAGGCGAGCTCGGGCAGATCATCGGCGGGGAACCACTGCACGTTCTCGCCCAGCGTGACCTGCTCGGCCTCGTCGGGCCGCACGAGCGCCCAGTAGACGACCGACACGAGGCGTCGGTCGGGCGATCGGTCGACGTCGCCGAACGCGTACAACTGCTCGAGGTAGGTCGGTTGCAGCTCGGTCGTCTCGGCGAGGTTGCGGCGGGCTGCGCCCTCGAGGCTCTCGTCGAGTTCGACCATGCCGCCGGGTAGCGCCCAGCGCCCGCACTGCGGCTCGCGGATGCGGCGCACGAGCGGCAGCCAGACCGTCGCGGGTGCGTCGGTGCCCTGCCCGCCCGCGCTGGGCGGCGTCGCGCGCGGCGCCCCGTCGGCGTCGCGGAGCGCAAAGATCACCGTCGAGACCGCCAGACCAATGGATGCGGCGCGCGCGGCATCAGAATTGCTCACGGCGCTCCTCGGGTCGGCTTCTCAGCGCCGAACGGCGTCGAGTTATGGTCACGGTGACCTGAACGGAGTCTAGCACTAAAGGTGGACAGCACCCGAAGTGAGGGCCGCGCTCGTCAGCCCGGCGGGCCGAACCTCGCGAGCGGGGCGCAAGGGGCGCGGCGGCGCGCGGCGTCCTGCGAGCGGTGCGCGAGCATCCAGAATGGAGCGCGTGAGCCCCCTGTTCGTGATCCCCCTGTGGGCCGACCTGCTCGCGGTCGGCGTCGGAGCGCTGCAGGGCGCCATGTTTGCCGCCCAATTTCGTGACCGGCGGCTTGACTGGCTGGGCGTCGCCATCATCGGCATCGTCGTCGGCTTCGGCGGCGGTCTCTTGCGTGACCTGCTGCTCAACGTGCAGCTCGCGCCGCTGCAGTCGAACTGGTACCTCGCGGTTGCGACCGGGGCAGCGCTACTCGGCATGCTGCTCGAGCGCGTGCTGTCGAAGCTGTCGCGCATCATCACGGCGCTCGACGCGCTGACGATCGGGCTCTTCGGCGCGATCGGCACGACGAAAGCGCTGTCGCTCGGGCTTCCGCCGGTCGCCGCGGTTTTCGTGGGCGTGCTCGCGGCGGTCGGCGGCTCGATTCTGCGCGACGTGCTGCTCAACCTGCCCATCGCGCTCATGCACGTCGGGTCGTTGTACGCGCTCGCTGCCGCCGGTGGAGCGTTCGCAATCGCCCTGCTGCTTGAAGTCGACGTGCCGGTGTTCATTGCGGCGGGTGTCGGCGTGATCCTGACATTCTCGATCCGCATCCTCTCGGTGCTGTTCGGTTGGAGCCTGCCCGAGCAGCGCGCCATCACCCGGCTGCCGAAACTGCCGGTCGTTCACCTGCCGCTGCGGCGTCGCCAGTCGGCGACCGTGGAGGCGCAGCGCGGACGCGTCGTGACCACCGCCACCGGCGTCATTCACCTGCAGTCGACGACGGCGGCG
>DASSWY010000148.1:0-3120 GCA_035704325.1 Microcella sp.
GCGACATCAACCGTTGGCGGAGGTCTGTCTGCGTGCGCTCAGGCAGAAAACCTTGGAGAAGCTCTTGCACGATCAGGCCTGTGGTCACGACCAGGTCGGACGTGAGCGCCGTCGTCAGCTGCGCAACAGCAGGACTGTCTGGCGGGGTGTCGCGTCGCAGAGCGAGGGACCACACGCTCGTATCGACGAGAACGGTCATGCCCGCGAGCGCTCGCCCTTGTAGTCGAAGGAGTCGTCCCACTCGAGGGTTGCGACGAGATCGAGTAAGCCGAGCTGCTCGCGCCGCGCGATGAACTCCTGCAACGCGAGAGTGACTGCGGCCTTTTTTGTCGACTGGCCGCTGACCGCGAGCGCGCGGTCGAGAAGGTCGGGGTCGAGAGCCAAATTGGTCGCCATGGGGACCTCCTTACACATGAGTCTACACACGCACCGTGGAGGCCTCGCCGGGATTGCGCTTAGCCGTGCACGCGACACACTCGCACGTGCCGAATGGATGAGGGCCAGGTATGACCACCGCGCGAGGGAGATCCTCGGTGCCGAGGTATGAATCGAACGAGTGCATCGGCCCTGACGATGCCCAGCCCTCGTCGTCTGCAACCTGGATTGTCAGCAACCGCACTCCGTGGCAGCCCAGCCATCCCTCGAGAGCGGTGATGCGGTCCATCTCAAAACCGTGCGGATACTGTGACGCATCGGCGACGGTGTAGCCGAGCGCGACGTAGCGCGTGGTCAACTGCGGCAGTGAATCGTGACTGTCGGGAATGGCGCGCTCGACGAGATCGAGCGCGGCGGCATCGAAGTGGCCGCTGAACCTCGGCATCACGGTGACGATGTCGAGCAGCCGCAGATCGTCGCCGAGGCAGACCATGCGTAACGCTCCGTGTGAGTGATTGCCGTCGAAGAGGAGAGTGTGGAGGTCGTAACCCGCTTCAATAATCATCGGGCGAAGTTAGGCGTGCGCAGCTGGCCGCTTCATCCGGGAGGGACAGCCTCGTGGACAACCGTTGTCTCGAGCCGATGTGAACGAGTCGGTCGCCTTCGGATTCGAGCTGCAGTGAGCTGCGACTCGGGGTCGACCAGAAACTCGCCCAGCTAGCGCTCGCGGCGCAGAGCCCGCTGTGGGAGCCCGGAACGGCCTACAGCTACCACGCCCTCACGCAGGGCTGGCTGCTCGGTGAGATGGTGCGCCGCGCCACCGGCTCGACGATCGGCGAACTGTTGGCCCGCGACATCACCGGCCCGCTCGGCGCCGACGTGTCGATCGGTCTGCCCGAGAGCGCACGCGGGCACGTCGCGACGATGCACGTCGGGGCGACGCTCGCCGCGCACGACGCCACCACGCCCGAAGGCGTGCCCGCCTTCGACGCCTACTGGAGCCGCCGCGCCATGACCCTCGGCAGCGCCTTCCCGTCGACGCTCGTCGACGGCCGCTCCGGCTTCAACGACCCGCGCGTGCAGGCGACCGAGATTCCCGCGGCCGGGGGCGTGGCCACCGCGCGGGGACTCGCGACCGTCTGGGCGGCGGTGGCGGATGCGCGCATCCTGGATGACGGAACGCGCCAGCGCGCCACGCGCGTGCGTTCGCAGGGCGCCCCGCACTTCGCCGCGCCCGAGCCCTGGCCGCGCTGGGGCATGGGGTTCCAGCTCGACTCGGAGGCCCGCCGCTACCTCACCCCGACCGCCTTCGGGCATGACGGGGCGGGCGGGCAGGTCGCCTTCGCCGACCCCGACCACCGGGTGGGCTTCGCGTTCTTGACCAAAGAGATGGAGGCGGGCGACGACCGCGCCACCCGCGTCGTCGACGCCCTGCGCGAGGTGCTCGTCACGCGCTGAGGGCACCCCGTAACCAGCGGTGTCGCTTAGCGCTGGCGCATAGGGCTCGGCCAGAAACGGCACAGAGTCACCCGGAAGAATCGGCGACATGAAGTTCACGCGATTGCTCAGCGCGGCCCAGCAGGCCCTGAAGTCGGAGAAGGGCCAACAGGCCGCACGATCGGCCCTCGACAAGGCCGCCGGAGCGGGTCGGCAGTTCGGTCAGGGCAAGCACGCGTCGACGGTCGACAAGCTGCACCGCGCGGCCAGCGACTTCATCGACAAGCAGAACCCGAACGGTGGCCGCGCGCCCGGCGACGACCGTGGGCCGGTCGACCCGCCCCGCTGAGCGGCGCTCGACCGCGTGCTCGCGCCGTAGCCTGAACACACGTGCCGCGAAACGTCAGTTGTGGGGGCCTCCTTCGGCGCAGAGCCCCACTACTGACCGATCGGCGCGATGGCGGACACTGGAGGGGTGAGCGAGTGGGCTGAGGAGCGTGACGCAGAGGGTGCTGCGCCTGATGCGCGGCGCGCGCTCGCGCGGCGTCGCGCCGAGCTCACCGCTCGTGTTGACAGCCTGCGAGGCGAGCTGGACGCGGTGCAGCGGCTGCGCTCCGAGAATTCGGACGACGACGAGCACGACCCGGAGGGTGCGACCACCTCGCAACTGTGGTCGCAGTCGGCGGGGCTGCTCGAGTCAGCTCTCCGCGAGCTTGACGACCTTGACACCGCCCTGCGGCGGCTCGACGCCGGCGAGTACGGGGTGTGCCAGCGTTGCGGGCGTGCGATCGACCCGGCGCGGCTGGAGGCGCGGCCCGACGCAGCGCTCTGCATCGACTGTGCCCGACTCGCGCCGCGGTGAGCTGAGCGCCTCGCGTGCGCTGATCGCCCGACTCGCGCCGCGGTGAAACGTCAGTTGTGGGGCCTTCGCGCGCAGGTAGCCCCCCACAACTGACCACTCAGCACCACATCAGGTCGAGGCCTGTGGCGCTACGCGCGCCCGGCCGTGTACGCGGCCAGGCGCGCGAGCCCCTCGTCGAGGCTGACGCTTGGCCCCCAGTCGAGCGCCTCGCGCGTCTCGCGCTGGTCGAACCAGTGCGCTGTCGACAGCTGTTCGGCGAGAAACCGAGTCATGGGCGGCTCGTCGGTGCCGGGGCGCACGGCCCACACCCGCTCGATGAGCGAGCCGGCGGCGCGGGCGATGCCGGCGGGGAGGCTCCATGCGGGCGGGCGCACCCCCGAGGCGGTGCAGATGCCGGCGAGCAGTTCGCCGACCGGCCGCGGTTCGCCGTTCGTCAGCACGAAGGC
>DASSWY010000210.1:0-4244 GCA_035704325.1 Microcella sp.
GGGGTCGAGGGCCGAGCAGGGCTCGTCCATCAAGATCACCTCGGGTTCGACGGCGATGGCGCGGGCGATGCAGAGGCGCTGCTGCTGGCCGCCCGAGAGCGACGAGCCTGGCCGGTCGAGGCGGTCTTTGACCTCGTTCCAGAGGTTCGCGCCCTGCAACGACTTTTCGACGAGGTCGTCGGCGTCGGACTTTGAGATGCGGCGGTTGTTGAGGGTGACCCCCGCGAGCACGTTGTCGCGAATGGACATCGTGGGGAAGGGGTTCGGCCGCTGGAAGACCATGCCGACCTGGCGGCGCACGAGCACCGGGTCGACGCCCGGGCCGTAGAGGTTGTTGCCGTCGACCAGCACTTCGCCCTCGACGTAGGCGCCGGGGATCACCTCGTGCATGCGGTTGAGCGTGCGGATGAAGGTGGATTTGCCGCAGCCGGACGGGCCGATGAACGCCGTGACGCTGCGGGGCTCGATGGTGAGGGTGACGTCTTCGACGGCCTTGAACTTGCCGTAGTAGACGTTGAGGTCGCGGACTTCGATGCGCTTAGACACGGATGTTCCTTCTTGGGTTGAGGTGCGGGTCAGCGGCCGAGCTTCGGCGCGAAGATGCGTGCGATGAGACGCGCACCCAGGTTGAGCACCATGACGATGACGATGAGCGTGAGGGCGCCGGCCCATGCGCGGTTGAGGTCTGCCTGAAATTCGACACCCTGGTTCGCGTACGAGGTGTAGACGAATACGGGAAGCGACTGCATGCGACCCTCGAAAAGATTCGTGTTCAGGCTCGACGTGAAGCCAGCCACGATCAGCAGCGGGGCGGTTTCGCCGATCACGCGCGCGATCGCGAGCATGATGCCCGTCGTGATGCCCGCGATCGACGTCGGCAGCACCACTTTCAAGACGGTCAGCCACTTCGGCACACCGAGCGCGAATGACGCCTCGCGCAGCTCGTTCGGCACGATGCGCAGCATCTCTTCGCACGAGCGCACGACGACGGGAATCATCAGCACGCTGAGGGCGACGGCGCCGGCGAAGCCCATGCGCACTCCCGGCCCGAAGAACAGCGCGAAGAGCGCGAACGCGAACAGGCCGGCCACGATCGACGGAATGCCGGTCATGACGTCGACGAAGAACGTGATCGCGCGGGCGAGCGGCCCTCGGCCGTACTCGACGAGGTAAATCGCCGTCAGCAGGCCGATCGGAATGGAGATGATCGCGGCGGTTCCGGTCATGAGCAGCGTGCCCGTGATGGCGTGCGCCGCACCGCCTCCCTCGCCGACGACGTTGCGCATCGAGTAGGTGAAGAACTGAATGTCGAACCGGGCGAGCCCGTTTGCGACGACGGTGAAGAGCAACGACACGAGCGGCAGAATCGCGAGCACGAAGGCGGTCGTGACGACGGCGGTGACGACGCGGTCGGTGGCCTGCCGCCGACCCTCGACCTGCGCGCTGAGCACGCCGATGGCGATGATGTAGAACACGGTGCCGAGCACGACCGTGGCGGCGAGGTTGAGCCCGCCGATCGTGCCGGCGGCGGCGAGCAGCGAGAGCACCCCAGCTGCGACGGCGAACGACAGGCCGAGCACGACCCACGGTGTGCGTCGATGCAGTCGTCCGTGGGCCAGCGGGTTGGCGGTGGCAGTCAGTGTCGTGGTCATGTCAGTTCGCTCCCGAGAAGTCCTTGCGGCGGTTGACCACGTAGCGGGCGATGGAGTTCACGGCGAGCGTGATGATGAAGAGCACGAGGCCCGTGGCGATCAGCAGGTTGACGTTGACGCCGTACGCCTCGGGGAAGCTGAGGGCGATGTTCGCGGCGATCGTCGACGGGTTGGTCGACTGCAGGAGGGCGAACGACACGATGCCGGTCGGTGACAGCACCATGGCGACGGCCATGGTTTCGCCGAGTGCGCGACCGAGGCCCAGCATGGCGCCCGAGATGATGCCGGGGCGACCGAAGGGCAGCACGGCCATGCGAATCATTTCCCAGCGCGTGGCGCCGAGCGCGAGTGCCGCTTCCTCGTGCAGCACGGGGGTCTGCAGGAAGACTTCGCGGCAGATGGCGGTCATGACGGGAAGGATCATGACGCCGAGCACGATTCCCGCGGTGAGGATCGTGCGGCCTGTGCCCGACACGGGCCCGGCGAAGAGGGGGAACCAGCTGGCGTTGTCGACGAGCCACGAGTAGACGGGCTGGATCGCCGGGGCGAGTACGCCGATGCCCCAGAGGCCGAACACGACGCTCGGCACAGCGGCGAGCAGGTCGACGACGTAGCCGAGTGCCTGGGCGAGCTTGCGGGGCGCGTAGTGCGAAATGAACAGTGCGATTCCGATGGCGAGCGGCAGCGCCATGATGAGCGCGAGTGCCGACGACCACAGGGTGCCGAACACGAGCGGCCAGACGTATGCCCAAAAGCTGTCGGGCTGGCCGACGAACTCGTCGGGGTCGGCGAGAAGCGCCGGGATGCTCTGCGCGACGAGGAAGATCGCGACCGCGGCGAGGATGACGAGAATCAGCCCGCCCGACCAGAGTGCCGCCCGAGAGAACAGCAGATCGCCGAGGCGAATCGCCGGCTTCGGGGGCCGGGCCTCGGCGGGGGCGGACCGGGGGGTGGTCGCGGTCATGGGGCCTTCCTCGCGGGTATCGGAGCGGGTAGAGCGGGTACAGCGGGTGATGCGGGTCGGGGCGGGTGCCGAGTTTCCGACACCCGCCCCGGGTGCACACGTCGTGTGGGCGGTACTAGCTGATGACGTCGATCGCGGCGGTCACGCGCTCGAACAGGGCGTCCGAGATCGGGGCCGAACCGGCGTTCTCCGCGGCGGTCGCCTGGCCTTCTTCGCTCGCCATGTAGGTGAAGTAGGCCTTCACCAGCTCAGCCTGGGCCGGGTCAGCGTAGGTCTCGCAGCCGACCAGGTAGGCGACGAGCACGACCGGGTAGGCGGGCGTCTCGGGGTCGCGGTTCAGGTCGATGCTGAGGTCGAAGTCGGGGCGACCCTCAACGAACTCCGAGGCGTCAACGATGGCGGCAGCGGCCTCGGGCGAGAACGGCACGAACTCGCCACCCACCTCGACCGCAACGGTGCCGAGGTCACCGGCGCGCGAGGCGTCGGCGTAGCCGATGGTGTTGGTGCCGTTGGTCACGGCGTCAACGACACCCGAGGTGCCCTGTGCGGCCTCACCCGACTCGAGCGGCCACACGCCGTCGGGCTCGTACGTCCACACGTCAGGGGCAGCCTGGAAGAGGTAGTCGGTGAAGTTCTCGGTGGTGCCCGAGTCGTCCGAACGGTGAACCGGGGTGATCGGCTCGGCCGGCAGCTCGACGCCCTCGTTCAACTCGGCGATCGCCGGGTCGTTCCAGGTGGTGATCTCTTCGGCGAAGATGCCCGCAACGACCTCGGGGGTCATGTTGAGCGTGTCGATGCCCTCGACGTTGAAGATGATGGCGATGGGCGAGATGTACAGCGGCAGCTGCACGATGCCCGAGTCGGGCGCGCACGCCTCGAAGCCGCCAGCGGCGATCTCTTCGTCGTTGAACGCACGGTCGGTGCCGGCGAAGTCCGAGCCGCCGGCCTGGAAGGTCTCGCGTCCCGCACCCGAGCCGGTCGGGTCGTAGGTGACGGTCACCTCGGGGTTCTGCATCTGGAATTCGGCGATCCACGCGGTCTGCGCGGCGCCGACGGCCGACGAACCAGCGCCGACAAGGTTGCCCGAGAGCGACGACGTGGGCTCGGTGGCACCCGGTTCGGTGGTCTCGTCCGCGGCGGTCTCGTTCACGGCGCAGCCGCTCAGCACGATCGCTCCGGCGGCGAGGAGGGCAGTCAGGCTGCCCGCACGCTTGGTGTTCACTGTGTTCCCTTCGGGGGTGTGATCAGGAGGGTGTGGAGCACCCGGGGTGGGCGATCCAGCACCCGACGCTAAGAGCGGCGTGTGACCACAGTGACCAGTTCGGGTGAACGGCTGGTAAACGGAAAGAGAACCCTGCCCCACTCGGATGCGCGGGGCTGGGTTCTCGAATGCGGGCGCGCGTCGCGCGCGTCGCCGCGATTATCCGAATTTGCCCGAGACGTAGTCTTCGGTCGCTTTGACGGCGGGGTTGGAAAAGATCGTCGCGGTGTCGTCGTATTCGATGAGTTTGCCGGGCATGCCGGTGCCGGCGATGGTGAAGAACGCGGTCTTGTCGCTCACGCGCGACGCCTGCTGCATGTTGTGGGTGACGATGACGATCGTGTACTCGGTCTTCAGCTCTTCGATG
>DASSWY010000211.1:0-6523 GCA_035704325.1 Microcella sp.
GGGGTCGAGGGCCGAGCAGGGCTCGTCCATCAAGATCACCTCGGGTTCGACGGCGATGGCGCGGGCGATGCAGAGGCGCTGCTGCTGGCCGCCCGAGAGCGACGAGCCTGGCCGGTCGAGGCGGTCTTTGACCTCGTTCCAAAGGTTCGCGCCCCGCAGCGACTTTTCGACGAGCGTCTCGGCGTCACCCTTCGAGATGCGGCGATTGTTGAGCTTCACCCCGGCGAGCACGTTGTCGGCGATCGACATGGTCGGGAACGGGTTGGGGCGCTGAAACACCATGCCCACCTGGCGGCGCACGAGCACCGGGTCGACGCCCTTGCCGTACAGGTTGTTGCCGTCGACCAGCACCTCACCCTCGACGTAGGCGCCGGGGATCACCTCGTGCATGCGGTTCAACGTGCGCAGGAACGTTGACTTGCCGCAGCCAGACGGGCCGATGAACGCCGTCACGCTGCGCGGCTCGATGGTGAGGGTGACGTCTTCGACGGCCTTGAACTTGCCGTAGTAGACGTTCAGGTCGCGGACTTCGATGCGCTTCGACACGGGGTTCCTTTGGCGTTCGGTGGCGAAAATGTGACGAATGGATGCCCGGAGCGCGTTAGCGCCCGACTTTCGGCTGAAAGAGGCGGGTGATCAGGCGGGCGATGAGGTTCAGCGCCATCACGATGATGATGAGCGTGAGCGCCCCGGCCCAGGCCCGCTCGAGGTACACGTCGACGTCGGTGCCCGGGTTCGCGTACTGCGTGTAGACGAACACGGGCAGCGACTGCATGCGCTCGCTGAAGGCGTTGTAGTTCATGCTCGAGGTGAAGCCGGCGACGATCAGCAGCGGGGCGGTTTCGCCGATGACGCGCGCGATCGCGAGCGTGATGCCCGTGATGATGCCGGCGGCAGCGGTCGGCAGGACGACCTTCACGACGGTGAGCCATTTGGGCACGCCGAGCGCGTACGCGGCCTCGCGCAGCTCGTTTGGCACGAGCTTCAGCATCTCTTCGCTCGAGCGCACGACGACGGGAATCATGAGCACGCTGAGCGCAACCGAGCCGGCGAAGCCCATGCGCACTCCCTCGCCGAAAATCAGAGCGAACAGCGCGTAGGCGAACAGGCCGGCCACGATCGAGGGAATTCCCGTCATGACGTCGACGAAGAAGGTGATCGCGCGGGCGAGCGGTCCGCGGCCATACTCGACCAGGTAGATCGCGGCGAAGAGACCGATCGGCACCGAGATGAGGGTCGCCCAGGCGGTGATCTGAACGGTGCCGACGATGGCGTGGAGCGCTCCACCACCCTCGCCGATGACAGAGCGCATCGACCAGGTGAAGAATTCGAGGTCGAAGCGAGCCGCGCCGTTCACGAGCACGGTCGACAGCACCGACACGAGCGGCAGCAGTGCGATGACGAACGCCGTGATGACGAGCGCAATCATGAACCGGTTCGTCGCCGCCCTGCGGCCTTCGGCGATGAGCGAAATCGTCGTGACGAGCGCGATGGCCGAGAGGGTGCCGAGGATCGTAGCGAGGACGAGCGAGAACTCGGCGAGGGCCCCGGCGGCCGCGAGCAGCGCCACGACGGCGATTGCGCCGGCGAGGCACGCGATGGTGAGGGCGGGCGCCGCCCCGCGCGGCAGCTTGCCCGAGGTGTATCCATTGACGCGGGCCGCACCGCTGTTCTGCGGGTCGGCCGCGGTGCGCGGGGGCAGGGTGGCGGTCATCGCGACTCCAGCGATCGCTCGTGCCGGTTCACGATGAAGCGCGCCAGCGAGTTGACGATGAGGGTGATGACGAACAGCGCGAGGCCGGTTGCGATGAGCGCGTTGACCTGGATACCCGCCGATTCGGGGAAATTGAGGGCGATGTTCGCCGCGATCGTCGACGGGTTCTCGCTCTGAATGAGGGCGAAGCTGATGATCGCCGACGGCGACAGCACCATGGCGACGGCCATCGTCTCGCCGAGGGCGCGGCCGAGCCCCAGCATTGACGCCGAGATGATGCCCGAGCGCGCGTAGGGGAAGACAGCCATGCGCACCATCTCCCACCAGGTGGCGCCGAGGGCGTAGGCGGCCTCCTGGTTGAGGGTTGGCGTCTGGACGAAGACCTCGCGCGTGAGCGCGGTGATGATCGGAAGCACCATGACCGCGAGCACGATGGCCACCGTGAGGATCGTGCGCCCGGTTCCGGATGCGGGCCCAGCGAACAGGGGAATCCAGCCGACATTCTCGGCAAGCCATTCATAGAGCGGCACGGTGGCGGGCGCGAGCACGGTGATGCCCCATAGCCCGTAGACGACGCTCGGCACGGCGGCGAGCAGGTCGATGATGTAGCCGAGTGGTTGGGCGAGCTGTCGCGGGGCGTAGTGCGAAATGAACAGGGCGATGCCGACCGCAATCGGTACGGCCATGATGAGAGCGAGAGCGGCGGCCCAGACGGTGCCGAATGCCAGCGGCGCGACGTACTGCCAGAAGTTGCCGTCGGTGCCGCGGAACGACCCGGCCGGTGCCAGGATCGCGGGCAGCGACTGGGCAACGAGGAAGATGGCGACGGCAGCGAGCGCGATGAGAATCGCGGTGCCCGCGCCGACCGCGAGCTGGCTGAATGTCTTGTCGCCCCGGCGCTCGACGGTGTCGACCGACGCCGGTCGCGGGGCCTCGGTGGGCGCAGTCATCGGATCCCTTCAATGGCGGCGAGCACGCGCTCGGTCAGACCGGGCGACAGCGGCGCCGAGCCGGCGAACTCGGCAGAGAGTTGTTGCGCCTCCGGGCTCGCCACCCACTCGAGGTAGCCGCGCACGAGCTCAGCGTCGTCATCGTTCGGGTAGTCGCGGCAGACGATCACGTAACTGACGAGCACGAGCGGGTACGTGCCCGGTTCGTCGATCGTGCGATCCAGTGCGATCGCGAGGTCGTCGCTGGCGCGCCCCTCTTCCAGCGGAGAGGCCTCGACGACGCGCGCTGCCGCCTCGGGCGTGTACGCGACGAACTCGTCACCGACTTTCAGCGTGACGATGGTGAGGTCGGCAGCCCGCGACGCGTCGGCGTAGCCAATCGTGTTGCGGCCGTTCGCCACCGCGTTGACGACGCCCGAATTGCCCTGCGCGGATTCGCCGCTGTATGGGAAGGCGTCACCCGGCTCGGCACCCCAGGCGTCGGGGGCGGCCTGGGCGAGGTAGTCGGTGAAGTTCTTCGTGGTGCCCGAGGCGTCTGACCGGTGGACGGCGGTGATGGTTTCGCTCGGCAGCGCGGCGTCGGGGTTCATTTCTCGGATGCGCGGGTCGTCCCACTCGGTAATCTCACCGCGGAAGATCAACGCGACCGTCTCGGCGTCGAGGTTGAGCTCGTCGAGGCCCTCGACGTTGACGATGATGGCGAGCGGTGAGATGTAGAGCGGCAGGTTGATCGCCCCCGTGCCGGGCACGCACCCGGCGAGGCCAGACTCGGCCTCCTCGGCGGTCAGCGCCGAGTCGCTGCCGGCGTAGTCGATGCCGCCGGCGAGAAACGATTCGCGCCCCGCGCCCGAGCCAGAGGGCTCGTAGTTGACGGTGAGGCGGCCGTTGGCGTTCTGCGCGCTCGCGATCCAGACCTCCTGGGCGGCAGACTGCGCCGACGAGCCTGAGCCGTCGAGGGTGCCGGCGAGAGAGCCGGTGCTGTCTCCGCGGTTCAGCTCGTTGACCGCGCACCCGCTGGTGGCGAGGACGGCGGTGAGGGCCAGCGCGCTGATGAGTCGGCGCGGATTGTCCACCCGGATCCTTTCGTGGGTACGCACGGAAAAGCGGGAGACGCAGTCGGCGGCGTCGTCCCGCAGTCAAGCACAATCGCAACCAAAGGTAAACGGAAGGTTAACGCGGTGCCAGACGCGCATCCGGAAGAAGGTCAGCCGAGGGCGGGGCGGTGCGACTCGACCGCGACGAGCCACGGGCGATCGGTGTCGCGCGAGAAGTGCAGCACGGTGAAATCTCCGACCGAGAGGGCGGCCGATCGGCGAAGCTCGGGGCCGAGGTGCGCGCCGCCACACTCGGCGGCCGCCTCGATAATCTGCGGAATCACCGGCCCGTGGCTGCAGAGCACCGTGCCGAGTCGCCGCTCGAGACGCTTCGCCACCTGCGCGGTGACCTTCTCGCCGTCCGAGCGGTAGGCGTCTTGGCTGATGCTGCGCGCTTCTTTCACCGCGAGACCGGTCAGCGACGCGGTCGGCGCGATCGTCGACACGCAGCGCGCCGCGGTGGAGGTGATCAGCACCTCGGGGCCGAACGCCGCGATGCCTCCGGCGACGGAGGCAGCCTGCTCGAGCCCGCGGTGCAAGAGAGGTCGTGTGGCGTCGGGGCCATCCCACTGCTCGGGGGGCATCGCTTTGCCGTGACGCAGCACGATGAGTGGCACCGTGCGCGCCCGACCCGCCTCGAACTGGGCGGCGAAGCGCTCGAGCACGTCAAGGTCGTGCTCGTAGCTGAGCTTCTTCTCGGCCTTCGTCAGCGGCACCCACTCGAGCGCCATGATCTCGCCGTTGGCGTCGTACGTGTGGCGCTCGGCCGCACCCGGGTCGACCTCGGCCGACCAGTAGTGCACGACCTTCGGCCGTCCGCCGGGCAGGGCGTACTCGACGGTGCCGAGCGGGGCGCCGAGCATGACGTCGAAGCCGGTTTCTTCCGCGATCTCGCGCACGGCGGTGTGCGGCAGCGTCTCGCCGGGATCGACCTTGCCCTTCGGCAGCGACACGTCTTTGTGCTGCGTGCGGTGCACGACGAGCACGCGCACCTTGCCGTCGACGATCTTCCAGAGCACGGCGCCGGCGGCGAGCACCGGCGTGTCGGGCGAGGGGGTCACTGGCGGGGTCCCGTCGGTCGGCGCCGGCCGCCAATGCGACTCATCATCGTGTTCTGCAGGTCGGCGAGCGCTCGATCACCGTCGCGCGTGGCGCGGCGCAACCACTCGCCGGTCGGCTGAAGGTGCCACGACGCGGTGCGGTCGCTCATGGTGGCGTCGAAGAGCTGGTCAATCTGGTCGAGGTGCGCGGGGTCGCTGAGGCGAATCAGTGCCTCGACGCGGCGGTCGAGGTTGCGATGCATCATGTCGGCGCTGCCGATGAAGATCTGCGGGTCGCCGCCGTGGTGGAAGGCAAAGATGCGCGAATGCTCGAGGTAGCGGCCCAGCACGCTGCGCACGCGGATGTTCTCGCTCAGCCCCTCCTGCCCCGGCACGAGCGCGCAGATGCCGCGCACGACAATGTCGACGCTCACGCCCGCCTGGCTGGCGCGATACAGCGCGTCGATGATCGCCTCGTCGACGAGCGAGTTGACCTTGATGCGGATGCCCGCGGGTAGCCCGGCGCGCGCGTTTTTCGTCTCAGCGTCGATGAGTTTCAACAGGCCGCGCCGCAGGTAGCGGGGTGCGACGAGCATCCTCTTGTACTTCTTTTCGATCGCGTAGCCCGAGAGCTCGTTGAACAGGCGCGTCAGGTCTTTGCCGACCTGGTCGTCGGCGGTGAACAGGCCGAGGTCTTCGTAGAGCCGGCTCGTCTTCGGGTTGTAGTTGCCGGTGCCGACGTGCGAGTAGTACTTCAGCTCGCCGCCCTTCTCTTGGCGCACGACGAGGGCCAGCTTGCAGTGCGTCTTGAGACCGACGAGGCCGTAGACCACGTGCACGCCGGCCTTCTCGAGCTTGCGCGCCCACTCGATGTTGTTCTGCTCGTCGAAGCGCGCCTTGATCTCGACGAGCGCGAGCACCGCCTTGCCCGCCTCGGCCGCGTCGATCAGCGCCTCGACGATGGGGCTGTCACCGCTCGTGCGGTACAGCGTTTGCTTGATGGCGAGCACGTTCGGGTCGGCGGCGGCCTGCTCGAGGAAGGCCTGCACGCTCGTCGCGAACGACTCGTACGGGTGGTGCACGAGGATGTCACCCGTGCCGATCGCCGAGAACACGTCGGGCTTGGCGTTCGGTTCGGCCGGCTGCAGTTGCAGGGCCGTCACCGGCACGTGCTTCGGGTACTTCAGGTGCGGGCGGTCGAGCTTGGCGATCTGAAAGAGCCCGCCCAAGTCGAGCGGGGCCGGCAGGCGGTAGACCTCGTTCTCGGTGATGCCGAGCTCGCGCACGAGTAGCCCGAGGGTGACGTCGTCCATGTCGTCGGTGATCTCGAGGCGGATGGGCGGGCCGAAACGGCGCCGCAACAGTTCGCGCTCAAGGGCCTGGATGAGGTTCTCGGCCTCGTCCTCTTCAATCTCGACGTCTTCATTGCGCGTCAGGCGAAACTCATGGTGTTCGAGCACCTCCATGCCCGGGAAGAGCTCGCTCAGGTGGTTCGAGATGAGGTCCTCGAGCGTCAGAAACCGCACGCGGCCCGAACCATCGTCGGGCAGCTGCACGAAGCGGGGCAGCACCGTCGGCACCTTAAGGCGCGCGAACTCGACGCGCTCGGTCTTCGGGTTGCGCACCCGCACGCTGAGGTTGAGCGAGAGGCCCGAGATGTAGGGGAACGGGTGCGCGGGGTCGACCGCCAACGGCATCAGTACCGGGAAGATCTTCGTCGAGAAG
>DASSWY010000232.1:0-2650 GCA_035704325.1 Microcella sp.
GGAAGTCGCCATCCAGATGGTCGACGAGGGCGCCATGGAGCGCCTGCACATCGAGTGGATGGACGAGCCCGGCCCCACCGACGTGCTCAGCTTTCCGATGGACGAGCTGCGCCCCGGCACCGACGACGAGCCGACCCCGCCCGGCCTGCTCGGCGACATCGTGCTGTGCCCGCAGGTCGCCATCGCGCAGGCGGCGACGGCCGGTCACTCGACGATGGACGAGCTGCTGCTCTTGACGACCCACGGCCTGCTGCACCTGCTCGGCTTCGACCACGCCGAGCCCGCCGAGGAGCGCGAAATGTTCGGCATTCAGCGCGACGTGCTCGTCGGGTTCACGCTGGCCGAACGCAGACGCTGAGGCGATGATCCTCACCGTCGTCTTCTTCGCCACCGCCTTCGTGCTGGTGGTGCTCGGTGGCCTCTTCGCCGCGATCGACGCCGCGCTCGGCGTACTCAGCCGCAACGACCTCGTCGAGCTCGCCGCCGAGCGCAAGAAGCCGCAGCGGCTGCTCACCATCTCGAGCGACATCGGCGCGCACGTCAACGCGCTGAACTTCTTGCGCATCGTCGCCGAGACGATCGCTGCGGTGCTCGTGACGTTGGCGTTCGCGAGCATTCTCGAGGCGTGGTGGCTCGTGCTCGGCGTCAGCGCGCTCATCATGATCGGCGTCTCGTTCGTGCTCGTCGGGTCGAGCCCGCGCAGTGTGGGGCGCGCGCACCCGCGCGAGCTCATCGTCGCCACCGCGCCACTCGTGCGCGCGATCCGTGTGCTGACGGGGCCAATCGCCGACGCGCTCGTGGTGCTGGGCAACCGCGTCACGCCGGGCCGCCCCCGCAGTGCGGCCTTCTCGAGCGAAGAGCAGCTGCTGTCGATGGTCGACGAGGCGACCGACCTCGACGTGCTCGAGGTCGAAGACCGCGAGCTCATCCACTCGATCTTCGAGTTCAACGACACGATCGTGCGCGAGGTGATGGTGCCGCGCACCGACATGATCACGCTCGAAACGCAGCAGACGGTGGCCGAGGCGATGGCGCTGTTCCTCGAGAAGGGGGTGTCGCGCATCCCGCTGATCGGTGACGACGCCGACGACATTCGCGGCGTCGTGTACCTGCGCGATGTGACGCGGCTGACCGTGTCGTCGCCCGAGTCGGCGGGCGCGACCCTGGTCGACGAGCTGGCGAAGCCCGCGCAGTTCTTGCCCGAGTCGAAGAAGGCCGACGACGCGCTGCGCCAGTTGCAGGTGCAGTCGAACCACCTCGCGCTCGTCGTCGACGAGTACGGCGGCATCGCCGGCCTCGTCACCATGGAAGACCTCATCGAGGAGCTCATCGGCGACATCACCGACGAGTACGACCGCGAAGAGTCAACCTTCGAGCGCCTCGACGACAACCGCTACCGGGTGAGCGCCCGCATGCCCATCGACGAGCTGGGCGACCTGTTCGGCATCGAACTCGACGACGACGACGTCGACACGGTCGGCGGGCTGCTCACGAAGCACCTCGACCGCCTGCCGGTGGCGGGGTCGACCACCGAGGTCGACGGCCTGCACCTGACCGCCGAGCGCACCGAGGGTCGCCGCAAGCGCGTCGTCACCGTGCTCGTTGAGGCCGACCAGGCCCTCATTGACGCGCGGCTCGCATTCGCGGCCGCCTCCGCCGACACCGGCGCGATTCCTGTTCAGGATGCGCGCCCCGCCTCCCCAAGGAGCGCCCCGTGAGCGACACCCCCAGCCCCGATGGACCCGACGCGTCTGACGTGCTCGGCGACGCGCCCGCCCGCAAGCCCCGGGGTGGCGCGACGCCTGCTTCCACAACCGCGGAACACCGAGCCGGATTCGTGACCTTTGTCGGCCGCCCGAACGTCGGCAAGTCGACGCTCACCAACGCGCTGGTCGGCGAAAAGGTCGCGATCACGTCCTCGAAGCCGCAGACCACGCGGCGCGCGATCCGCGGAATCGTGCACCGGGCATCCGGGCAATTGATCGTCGTCGACACGCCGGGCATGCACCGGCCGCGCACGCTGCTCGGCGAGCGGCTCAACGCCCTCGTGCAAGAGACCCTCGGCGACGTCGACGTCATCGGCTTCTGTGTGCCCGCCGACGAGCCGATCGGCCCGGGCGACAAGTTCATCAACGAGCAGCTGGAGAACTTTCCGCGCACGAAGAAGGTCGCAATCGTGACGAAGACCGACGCGGTGGGCGGCACGAAGGTCGCCGAGCAACTGCTCGCCGTCTCGCAGTTGCGCGAGTGGGACATGGTGATCCCGCTGTCGGCGGTGACCGGAGACCAGGTCGAACTACTCGCCGACGAGCTGATCGGGCTCATGCCGGTGTCGCCGCCCCTCTACGAGGCCGAGTCGACGACCGACGAGACCGAAGAGGATCGGGTCGCCGAGCTGATCCGCGAGGCCGCGCTCGAGGGCGTCAGCGACGAGCTGCCGCACTCGCTGGCCGTCACCATCGACGAGATGATCGAACGCGACGGCGACGGCCTGCTGCAGATCTTCGCGAACGTCTGGGTCGAGCGCGACAGCCAGAAGGGCATCATCATCGGCCACCGGGGGTCGCGGCTCGGCGACGTCGGCCGGCGGGCGCGCGGCGAGATCGAGGCTTTGCTGGGGCGCAAGGTGTTCTTGAAGCTGCACGTGAAG
>DASSWY010000208.1:0-9468 GCA_035704325.1 Microcella sp.
GACCGAGGCGTGGAGCGACGACGGCGCCATCGTGCTGCACGTGGTGGTCGACGGCGAGGTGGCCGGCGCGCTGAAGCTCGCCGACGAGGTGCGCGCCGAATCGCGTGACGCGGTCGACGCGCTGCACGCGCTTGGCGTTCACGTGGTCATGATCACGGGTGACGCCGAGGCCGTTGCACACTCGGTCGCCGATGAGTTGAGCATCGACCGCGTCTTCGCGGGCGTGCGCCCCGAAGACAAGGCGGCGAAGGTCGCCGAGCTGCAGCAGGAGGGGCTGAGCGTCGCCATGGTGGGCGACGGCGTGAACGACGCCCCGGCGCTGGCGCAGGCCGACGTCGGCATCGCGATCGGCGCCGGCACCGACGTGGCCATCGGCTCGGCCGGCGTCATCCTGGCAAGCTCTGACCCGCGGTCGGTGCTCTCGGTGATCCGGCTGTCGCGCGCGAGCTACGCCAAGATGCGACAGAACCTGTGGTGGGCGGCCGGCTACAACCTCGCTGCCGTGCCGCTGGCCGCGGGCGTCTTGGCCCCCGTCGGCTTCATTTTGCCCATGTCAATCGGAGCAATTCTGATGTCGCTCTCGACGATCGTGGTGGCGCTCAACGCGCAGCTGTTGCGCCGGCTCGACCTGCGGCCCGAGGCGAGTATCGAGGCTCTCTCGTAGGCTGGATCGATGGCTGCCGTCACCGTCCTGCCCGTTGACCGCCACGAGCTCGCCGAAAGCCCGCGCTGGGACGCGGCGACCGGCACGATCAGCTGGGTCGATATCCCGGCCGGCCGGCTCACGGTCGCCCGTCCGCTGCCCGACGCGCAGCTCGAGATTTTGCGCACGCTCGATCTCGACGGGCCGGTCGGATGCGCGTTCCGGCTCGGCGACGCTCGGTTTCTGCTCGCGATGGGTCGCCGCCTCGGCTTCGTCTCTGCTCTCGGCGATGTCACGACCTCGCGCGACCTCCTGCCCGAAGACCAGCGCTTCAACGACGGCGTCATCGACCCCGCGGGTCGACTCATCGTCGGCTCGACGTCGCGCGACCCGGCCGGGCCCCACGAGGGCAACGTGCTCGTGCGGCTCGAGCACGACGGCGAGATCACCACCCTCGACACCGGGCTGGGTATCTCGAACGGTCTGGCGTTCGCGCCCGATGGTCGCACGCTGTATTCGGTCGACAGCGCCGCCGGTGACATCTACGCGCGCGACTACGACTACGAGTCGGGCTCTGTCGGGCAACGGCGGCTGGTCGTGCACATCGACGATGCGGGCGTTGAGCCTGACGGTCTCGCGGTCGACAACGACGGCGGCATCTGGGTCGCGCTGTGGGGTGGCGGGGCCGTGCGGCGGTTTAGCCCTGACGGCGCTCACGATCGTGACGTCGAGATCGGTGTTCCGCACGTCACCGCGATCGCCTTCATCGGCTCGCATCTCGAGCATGCGCTGGTCACGACGGCCATGCGTGATCTTGACGAGGATGCGCGGGCGCGCTTTCCCGACGCCGGTCGGGTTTTCGTCGCAACCGACCTCGGTGTCACCGGGCTCACGGGCTATCGCTGGCGCCCGGGTCCATTGCCGCAGTGATCGCGATATCGTGCCCTCATGGGCGAGGGCGCGCAGACGGAGTGGGGCTCGCGCGAGCCCGGTCGCGGGCGGGGAACGAACCTGCCGGCCATGGCCGACTTCAACCAGCTCGTCATTCTTGATGCTGTGCGGCGGTCGCCTTCCGGCTTGAGTCGGGTCGAACTCGCCGAATTGACGGGCCTGTCGGCGCAGACCGTGACGAATATCACCCGACGCCTGCTCGGTGCCGGGCTCATTGCCGAGGCGGGCAAAGAGTCTCTCGGGCCGGGCAAGCCCCGGACGATTCTGCGGTTGCACCCGCCGGCGCTCTACGCCGTCGGGGTGCACCTCGACCCGACGGTCACCACCGCCGTTCTGATCGACCTGGCGGGAACAGCGGTGCGGGAGCGCCGCATCATGACGCCCCTCGGCCACGAGCCGGAGGCGGCGATTGACGCGCTCGTCGTCATGGTCGAGTCGCTGCTGCGTGAGAGCGGTGTCGACCGGTCACGGGTCGCCGGTATGGGCATCGCGGCGCCGGGCCCCATTGACCCGATCGCGGGGGCACTCGTTCAGCCTCCCCACCTGCCTGGCTGGCACAGCGTGCCGCTGCGCGACGAGTTGAGCCGCCGACTCGGCCTCGTTGCCGTGCTCGAGAAAGACGTGGCGGCGACCGCAATCGCCGAACTGTGGGCGGGCACCTCAGCAGCACAGGCCGGGTCGTTCGTGTTTCTGTATCTCGGAACGGGTGTCGGCGCGGGGCTCGTCATCTCGCGCGAGGTCGTTCGCGGCAGTCTCGGCAACGCGGGTGAGATTGGCCACATCGTCGTCGATGACGACGGCCCCGAGTGCTGGTGCGGGCGTCGCGGCTGTGTCGCCGTGACGTGCACGCCTGAGGCGATTGTGCGCGAGGCGGTCGGTGCCGGCGTGATCGAGCCGCTGGCAGCGCCGAGCAACACGATCGCCGTCGACGCCGCGTTGACCCGGTTGGCAGCCTTGACCGAGGCGGGCGATGCGGCCGCGATCGCGGTCGTTGACCGGGCGGCCACACGCATTGCCCGGGCGCTCGCCGTTATCGCGAACCTGCTCGACCTCGACCGCATTGTGTTGGGTGGGCCGATGTGGGAGCGGGTTGCCGCGCGGTATCTCGCGATCATTCCGGTTGAGCTCGACCGCATGCGTGCCGCGCGCAGCATTCACCCCGTGCTCATCGAGGGGTCGACTCTGGGGGATGCGGTGGCGGCACTGGGTGCCGCATCTCTCGTTCTTGACCGTTGGTTTTCGCCGCGTACCGAATCGTTACTTCTTCCGGCCCAGAGCGCTTGACCCGAGTAAATCCATTCGATTGACTTACCGGCAAGGAGCCAGCAACGACGCGACTCCGCACGCGAACCCGCTAGCGCGTGCCACGGCAGAGTTAAAAGGAGCACAGCATGCGCGCCAGACGATCAGCCATCGCCCTCAGTGCGGTTGCCGCGGCAAGCCTTGTCGGCCTCGTGGGCTGCACACCGGCCGATGACGGCGCGAGTGGTGACCAGACGATCACCGTGAGCTACATCCGCACCGACGCGTTCACCGCGCTCGACACCCTCATGCAGACGACGAAAGAGCAGTTCGAGGCCGAGAACGAGGGCGTCACCGTCGAGCTGCAGCCCGTCTCGGCGAACGACGAAGATTACAAGACCCGTCTCGCGCTGTCGCACCGCTCGGCCGATACGGCTCCCGACGTCTTCTACCAAGACACGACCACCGTCCGCGCAGACGCCGAAGCCGGGTATCTGCTGGCGCTCGACGACTACCTCGCCGAGTGGGACGACTGGGGGCAGTTCAGTGACGCCGCGAAGCAGGCGGGCGTGGGTAACGACGGCCAGACGTACGCCGTCTCGCTCGGTACCGACACCCGCGGGCTGTGGTACAGCATCCCCGTCTTGGAGGCCGCCGGAATCTCGACGCCGTGGCAGCCCACCACCTGGGAGGACGTGCTCGCGATGGCTGAGGCTGTGCAGCAGTCTGACCCCGAGGCCGTGCCGTTCATGCTGTACGCGGGCACGGGCACGGGTGAGGGCTCGAACATGCAGGGCTTTTACCAGCTGCTGTACGGAACCGAGCTCGGCGGCGATGCGCTGTACGACTCTGAGTCGGGCAAGTGGGTCGTCGGCTCGCAGGGCTTCATCGACTCGCTCGAGTTCGTCGAGACGGTCTACGACGAGGGCTACGCGCTGCCCGTCGACCGGGCGCTCGACCCGAACGTGTGGCAGTCGGTATTCGGCGAACTCTTCCCCGGCGACGCGCTCGGAGCCACTATCGAGGGCTCGTACACCCCGTCGTTTTGGGTGCCGGGTGGCTCGTTCGAGTGGGACGGGTACGCCGAGAACATGGGCGTAGCCGCCTTCCCGACCCAGAACGGCGACGGGCCGGGGGTCAGCATGTCGGGCGGCTGGACCCTCGCGGTCGGTGCCCAGACCGATGCCCCCGAGCTGGCGTTCGAGTTTCTGACGACGGCGCTGAGCTTCGAGAACTCGCTGTCGTACGTGAACGAGAACTCGCAGATTGCCGTGCGCGCCGACGTCGCGGCCGACCCCAGCTACATCGAGGCGAACCCGTTCGTCGAGGAGGTCACCGCGTTCGTCGAGTTCACGCATTTCCGACCCGCGACCAGCGATTACAACCAGATCTCCGCCGCCGTGCAACGCGCGACGGAAGCGGTCATCACCGGCCAGGCGAGCCCCGCGGAAGCGGCCGCGGAGTACGACCGTGAGGTCGAATCCATCGTCGGGGCCGATCAGGTGATCGCGCAGTGATCGCCCGCTCGAGTGCGTCGGCGCGGCTCGCAGCGCGAACCGCGCCGACGGGAGACCCTCGAGCATGACGCGATCGACCACTGCCGGTTCTCCGCCAAAAACGCGGCGGAGAACCGGCAGTACCACTGTCGTGCGCGCGCTCGTGCGCGGCGGGCCCCTCGTTCCGGCCGCGATACTGCTCGCAGTCTTCCTCATCGTGCCGATCCTGTGGGCGTTCGTGGGGTCGTTCAGCAACGCGACCCTCACCGGCGTGACGGCGACGTCGCCCGGCTGGGTGGGTACCGCCAACTACGAGAGGCTGTTCGCTGACCCTGACTTCGGCCTGTCGCTCTGGCTCACCGTGGTGTTCACGGTGGTCTCGGCGGTCATCGGCCAGAACGTGCTGGGCTTCGCGATCGCCCTCACGATGACCCGCGCGCACCCGCGCATGGCCGCGATCGGCGGCGGGGTCGTCGTGCTCGCGTGGGTGCTGCCTGAGATCGTCGCCGCCTTCGTCGCGTACGCGTTCTTCAGCCGCGACGGCACCCTCAACCAGCTGCTTGGCTTGGTGGGGTTGACCGGCGACAACTGGTTGTTCATCGCACCGATGGCGACGATCATCGTGGCGAACGTCTGGCGCGGCACGGCCTTCTCGATGCTGATCTACCGTGCCGCCCTCGCCGAAGTGCCGCCCGAACTCATCGAGGCGGCCGAGATCGACGGCGCGAATGCGTGGCAGCGCCTCGTGCGGGTCACCCTGCCCGTGCTGCGGGGCACGATCGCGACGACGCTCATGCTCATCACGCTGCAGACGCTGTCGGTGTTCACGCTCATCTACGTCATGACGGCGGGCGGGCCCGGTAACGCGAGCTCGACGCTTCCCGTCTTCGCCTATCAGGAGGCGTTCCGCTTCGGCAGCATCGCCTACGGAACGGCCATCGCCACCGTCATGTTGGTCATCGGCGCAGTGTTCTCGCTGGGTTACATCGCTGTGCTGCGTCGCGCGGAGGCCGACCGATGAGCGCCGCGGCTCCCGTCGTGGCCGCACGGCTGAGCGTCGCGTCACCCGCGCGGGGCGCCTCGCGCCTGTGGGCGTCGGTGTCGCTCGCCCTCGTCACGGTCGCCTTCCTCGTGCCGCTCGCCTGGCTGCTGCTCGCCGCGTTCGACCCGAGCGCGACGTATCAGACGCGCATCCCCGCTGTCTGGACCCTCGATAATTTCGCCGCCGTCCTCACCCCGCAAACCACGTTCATCCCGATCATGAACAGCGTGGCTCTTGCGGGGCTTACCGCGACGCTCACGGTGCTGGCCTCACTGCTCGCGGCATACCCCCTGTCGCGGTATCGCTCACGGTTCCACCGCGGGTTCCTCTACGCGGTGCTGTTTGGCACCTGCCTGCCCATCACGGCGATCATGGTGCCGGTCTACAGCGTCTTCGTCTTTCTCGGCCTGCTCGACTCGTTTTTCGGCACAGTGCTGTTTCTGACGGCGTCCTCGCTTCCGATGGCGATCTTCATGACGAAGAACTTCATGGATGCGGTGCCCGTCTCGCTCGAGGAAGCCGCCTGGATCGATGGGGCGTCGGCGATGACGGCGCTGCGCACCGTTGTCGTGCCGCTCATGCGCCCCGGCATTGCCGTCGTGTTCGTGTTCGTGTTTCTGCAGGCGTGGGGCAACTTCTTCGTGCCGTTTGTGCTGCTCTTCTCGCCCGAGAAGCAGCCGGCGGCCACGAGCATCTACACCTTCTTCGGCCAGTTCGGCTCGATCGCCTACGGGCAGTTGGCCGCCTTCTCGATTCTCTACTCGCTGCCCGTCATCGTGCTGTACGTGCTTGCCTCTCGCCTCATCGGCGGGTCGTTTGCACTCGCCGGCTCGGTCAAGGGCTGAGTGCTGAAAGGCTCATCCGATGCACCTGAATCTCCCGCAGCGCGACGCTCGCATCGCTCGCTTTCTTCGTGATGTGCTTGACCCCGGCCGTATTGTCGATCGCCGGGCGCTGACGGTCGAGCACTGGGTCGTCGGCGGTGAGCCGGTGCCGTTCGCGACCGCCCGTGCCGCCCAGTACGCACCGTTTATGACCGGCTCCCCCTGGGGCAGCGCATGGGACACGGTCTGGTTCCGCGTCACCGGCGCGGTGCCGAGCGAGTGGCAGGGCTCCGGGGCCATCGAACTGCTCGTCGACCTCGGCTACACCGACCGGCTGCCCGGCTTCCAGGCCGAGGGCATCGTGTATACGGCCGATGGTCGCATCGTGAAAGGGCTCGAGCCCCTCAACCGGCATGCTCCGGTGGGGCAGACCGGCCCGGCAGGGGAGTTCGCGTTCTACATCGAGGCGGCGGCGAACCCGAACATCGCCGACGGATTCCAGTTCCGCAGCACCCCACTTGGTCGGAAGGAAACGGCTGGCGACGCTCCGCAGTACGTGGCTCGCGCCTTTGACGTTGTGCTGCGCGACCGCGAGACGAGCGCCCTGTGGTGGGATGCGACGACGCTGTTCGACCTGGCCCGACAGCTGCCGGTTGATTCGGTGCGCAGCGCGCGCATCCTCGAGGCGCTGACCCGCGTCGTTGACGTCATTGATGCGGCGAACCCGCGCGACGGCGTCGCCGCGGCGCGCGCGATCCTCGCGCCGGAGCTTGCGGCGCCGGCAAGCGCGAGCGCGCACACGGCGATCGCCGTCGGGCACGCACACCTTGACTCGGCCTGGCTCTGGCCCACCCGCGAAACGGTGCGCAAGTTTGCCCGCACGCTGTCGAACGTGCTCGACCTGATCGACGAGTACGACGATTTCCGCTTCGTCGCATCCTCCGCCCAGCAGTACGCGTGGGTCGAAGAGAACTACCCCGAGCTGTTCGCCTGCGTGCAACGGGCGGTTGCGGTGGGCCGCATCGTGCCGATCGGCGGCATGTGGGTCGAATCCGACGCGACGATGGTCGGCGGCGAGTCGATGATTCGCCAGTTCGCGTACGGCACCCGCTACTTCGAGCGCGCCTTTGGTGTGCGCTCCGACATCGTGTGGCTTCCCGACTCGTTCGGCTTCTCGGGCGCGCTGCCGCAGATCTTCCGCGGGGTGGGCGCCACCGGTTTCGTCACGCAGAAGCTCTCGTGGGGCGATACGAATCGGATGCCGCACCACACGTTCGCGTGGGAGGGAATCGACGGCACGCGCATCCTCACGCATTTCCCGCCCGTCGACAGCTACATGAGCGACCTCGGCGCCGCCGACCTCGCGAAGGCCGAACGTCAATTCGCCGAGAAATCGATGCTGTCGCAGTCGATCGTGCCCTTCGGATGGGGCGACGGGGGCGGCGGGCCGACGCGCGACATGGTCGAGACGGGGCGGCGGAAGGCCGACCTCGAGGGCTCGCCGAAGGTGGTCTTTGCGACCCCCGACGAGTACTTCGCGACGGTGCGCGACGAGATCGTCGACCCGCCCGTGTGGTCGGGGGAGATGTACCTCGAGCTGCACCGCGGGGTGTTCACGAGCCAGGTGCGCACGAAACAGGGCAACCGGCGCAGCGAGGCGCTACTGCACGAGGCCGAGCTGTGGGCGGCGACCGCCGCGTGGCGTGAGGGCCTCGCGTACCCGCACGACGAGCTCGACGAGGCGTGGCGCCTCACGCTGCTGAACCAGTTCCACGACATCCTGCCCGGCACCTCGATCGGCTGGGTTCACGAGGAAGCCGAGCGCACGCACGCCCGCGTCGCGTCAATCGCCGCCGGCATCGTCGAGCGTTCACTGAGGGCACTCGCGGGTGATGGCGACCTGGCGCTCGACGCGCACCCCACGCCACGCAGCGACGCCGCGTTTGCGATCGTCACCGCCGTCGACATGACGACGGTCGACGTCGACGCGCATCCGGATGGGGGAGCGGTGCTCGAAAGCGAGCAGCTCACGGTGCGCATTGACGCGAACGGTGAGCTCGCGTCGCTCGTCGACCGACGTTCAGGGCGCGACCTCATCGTGCCGGGCGCACCCGCCGGCGCCCTGCAGCTCTTCCACGACCGGCCGTCGCAGTGGGACGCGTGGGACATCGAAGAGCACTATCGCCGAACGCCCGTCGCGCTCGACGAGGAGGTCGCGGTCGAGGTCGTCGGCGACACCGTCGAGGTCGATCGGCAGCTCGGCGATTCGCGGGTCACCCTGCGCTGGTCGCTCTCACGCGACGGCGGGTCGGTCGACCTTGACATCGCGGTGGATTGGCGCGAAGACGAGAAGCTGCTCAAACTCGCGTTCCCCGTCGCGCTTCTGGCTGACCGCACCGCGGCCGAGACGCAGTTCGGGCATGTGTGGCGCCCCGTTCACGTCAACACGACGTGGGATGCCGCGCGCTACGAGACCGTCGCGCACCGTTTCGTGTACGTCGAAGAGCCCGGCCAGGGCCTCGCCATCGCGAACGCCAGCTCGTACGGCTGGGATACGGAACGCCTCGTGGTCGACGGGCGCGGCGTGGGCACGCAACTGCGTGCGACGCTCGTGCGCGCCCCGAAGTTTCCCGACCCGCAGGCCGACCGAGTCGAGCAGCGGTTCCACCTCGCGCTGCGGCCCGTCGCCGACATCGGCGGGGCCGTCGCCGAGGGGTATCGACTCAGCCGGCCCGCGCGCGCGATCACGGGCGCGCGCTCCGTCGCGCCGCTGGTGCGCGCATCCGCCGGATCGATCGTGATTGAGACCGTCAAGCTGGCCGACGATGGCAGCGGCGATCTGATCGTGCGCCTGTACGAGTCGCAGGGGAGGGCCGCATCCACCGTGCTCACCATCGACGCCGCGTGGCAGTCAGCGCGTCGTGTTGATCTGCTCGAGCGAGATGTTGACGGAGACGGGCTGGAGGTCGATGAGCACACGATCGCCCTGCAGCTGCGCCCCTTTGAGATCGCAACCGTACGTATCCTGAGTGCTTTCTGAACCGCCTACCTGGGATGTCAACCCCATGACACGACGGTGACGAATCCGTACCGTGGCGTGCGTTCGGTCGAATCCGGCCGACGCCACGACGCGACAGGGAGAACATCCATGAGCACCGTCACCGCAACGATCGACATCGACGCCCCCATCACCACGGTCTACAACCAGTGGACGCAGTTCGAGTCGTTCCCCCAGTTCATGTCCGGCGTCGACGAGGTGCGCCAGGTGAG
>DASSWY010000213.1:0-7409 GCA_035704325.1 Microcella sp.
GCAGCCTCGGGCTGCAGCACGTCGTCCGTCACGAGCGACCCCCGGCGGGTCCGAGTTCGGCAAGAGCCGTGCGCAGCAGCGCCGGCAAACCGGGAAGAGCGCCTTCGCCCCCCTCTGCTCGCGCCGACTCGACGACCGTCGTGGCCGTGGCGACCGCGGTGCGCTCGGGCCAACCGAGCCCGGTCAGCGCGGCCGCGAGCGCGGTGCGGGCCGCCCCATCGCTGTCGTTCGCCGGCGGCGTCGTCGCGCTGGGCTGCGCCGCCGCTGACGGCGGCGCGATGCGGCCAGACAGCGACACAACGATGAGCTTGGCGGTCTTGGGGCCGATGCCGCTCACCCTCCGAAAGGGCGCATCGTCGCCGTCGGTGATCGCCCGGGCAGCCTCGTCGGGTGTCATGGCCCCGAGCACGCCGAGGGCCGACTTCGGCCCCACGCCCGAGACGCTCCGCAACAGGTCGAAGAGCCCGAGCTCGAGCTCGTCGGCGAAGCCGTACAGGCTCATGTCGTCTTCGCGGACGATGAGGGCCGTGTGCAGGCGCGTCTGCTCGCCCACCCGAAGCGACTGCGCGATGCGGGGGGCGATCGCGACGGCGTAGCCGACCCCCTGCACGTCGATCACGGCGCGGCCGGCGGAGACGGCGATGACGGTTCCGTGGATGCTCGCGATCACTTCTCGAGCCTAGGGTTGCGGGCGGTGCGTTCCGCGTCACGCCACGCACGCTGGGCCGGAGTGAGCGCATCCGATACGGACGCGGCGCCGGCGGGCGTGCCCCGCCAGCCGTGACAGATCGCGAGCGCGAGGGCATCTGCCGCGTCGGCGGGCTTCGGCGGCGCGTCGAGTCGAAGGATGCGCTGCACCATCGCGGTCACCTGCTTCTTGTCGGCACCGCCGTGACCGGTGACGGCGGCCTTCACCTCGGTCGGTGTGTGCAGGGCCACCGTGAGCCCTCGCTCGGCGGCGGCCGCCAGCACCACTCCCGACGCCTGAGCCGTTCCCATCACGGTGCGAACGTTGTGCTGCGCGAACACCCGCTCGAGCGCGACCGCCTGCGGTGCGTGGGTGTCGAGCAGCGCGATGACCCCCAGCTGAATCGCGCGAACCCGCGCGGCGAGATCGAGTTCGGGCGAGGTGCGGATCACCTCGACGGCGACCAGCGTCGCGCGGCGGTCAGCGGCGATGTCGACGATGCCGACGCCGCACCGGGTCAGCCCCGGGTCGACGCCGAGCACGCGCAGCGCCACGGCTCCGCCTACTCGTCGTCGGCGTCGAGTTCGGCCCGCACCTCGGGGCTCAACTGCACGTTCGTGTACACGTTCTGAACGTCGTCGCTGTCTTCCAAAGCGTCGACGAGGCGGAACACCTTCCGGGCGGTCTCGGCATCCGCCTCGACCTGGAGGTTCGCGACGAACTCCGCCTCGGCCGAGTCGTACTCAATGCCGGCTTCCTTGAGGGCGTTACGCGCATCCAGCAGCTGCGAGGGGTCGGTGATGACCTCGAAGCCGCCGCCCTGGTCGATGACCTCTTCGGCGCCCGCCTCGAGCACCGCGAGCAGGATGTCGTCTTCCGTGACGCCGTCTTCCTTCGTGATCGCGATGACACCCTTGCGGCTGAAGTTGTAGGCGACGCTACCCGGGTCGGCCATGGTGCCGCCGTTGCGAGTCATAGCGGTGCGCACCTCGGCGGCCGCGCGGTTGCGGTTGTCGGTCAGACACTCGATCAGCATCGCGATGCCGCCCGGGGCGTAGCCCTCGTACATGATCGTCTGGTAATCGACAGCGTCGCCGGTCAGACCTGCCCCGCGCTTGACAGCGCGGTCGATGTTGTCGTTCGGAACCGAGGTCTTCTTGGCCTTCTGAATGGCATCGACAAGCGTCGGGTTACCTGCCGGGTCGGCGCCACCGATCTTTGCGGCGACCTCGATGTTCTTGATCAGCTTGGCGAACGACTTGGCACGGCGGGCATCGATGACGGCCTTCTTGTGCTTGGTCGTCGCCCACTTGGAATGGCCTGACATGCGGCTCCTCTACTCGGGCGGTACCCGAGAAGTTTAGGGCAGGCGATCTCGGGCGACGCCGAGCCGGCGCAGTTCTCGCTCGGCGAGCGCACGCACGGCGACGGCATCGCGCGCACCGTCACACCCGCCGCCGCGACGCGTCGCGCGTCAGGCCACCGCGCGCACGGTCTGCAGGAACCGCTCGTGGAAGCGCTGCTCGCCGCTGACCTCGGGGTGGAAGGCGGTGCCGAGCAGAGTGCCCTGCGCGATGGCCACGATGCGGCCGTCGTCCAGGCGCGCAAGCACCTCAACGTCGGGCCCGACGCGCTCGACGACGGGCGCGCGAATAAACACTGCGTGCACGGGATGCTCGCCGAGCGCCGGTATCGCCAGATCCGTTTCGAAGGAGTCGCTTTGGGTTCCAAAAGCGTTGCGGCGTACGGTCGCGTCGAATCCGCCGAAGGTCTGCTGCCCGTCGATGCCGTCGACCAGTTCGTCCGCCAGCAGGATCAGGCCGGCGCACGTGCCGTAGACGGGCATCCCGGCGGCGATCCGTTCGCGAATGGCGTCGCGAACGCCGAAGATGCGCGACAGCTTGTCGATGACGCTCGATTCGCCGCCCGGAATCACGAGCCCGGCGACCTGCTCAAGATCGGCCACCGACCGCACCTCGCGCACGTCGGCTCCGAGCTCGCGCAGCGAGGCAACGTGCTCGCGCACGTCGCCCTGCAACGCGAGAACTCCGACGGGCGGCGTGCTACCAGCCACGCTCAGCAAGGCGGTGCGGGGCGGGCAGATCGGCCACGTTGATGCCGACCATGGCTTCGCCCAGCCCGCGCGACGCTTCCGCGATCACCGAGGCGTCGGTGTACGCGGCGGTCGCCTTCACGATCGCCTTCGCGCGCGCCTCCGGGTTGCCCGACTTGAAGACGCCCGAGCCGACGAAGACGCCGTCGGCACCGAGCTGCATCATCATGGCCGCGTCGGCGGGCGTCGCCACGCCACCGGCCGTGAACAGCACGACGGGGAGCTTCCCGGTCTCAGCGACCTCACGCACCAGCTCATACGGAGCCTGCAGCTCTTTCGCCGCGACATACAGCTCGTCCTTCGTGAGCGAGCGCAGGCGGTTGATCTCGCCCGTGATCGTGCGAATGTGCTTGGTCGCCTCGGAGACGTCGCCGGTGCCGGCCTCGCCCTTCGAGCGAATCATGGCGGCACCCTCGGTGATGCGACGCAGCGCCTCACCGAGATTGGTGGCACCGCAGACGAAAGGAACGGTGTAGTTCCACTTGTCGATGTGGTTGACGTAGTCGGCGGGGCTCAGCACCTCGGACTCGTCGATGTAGTCGACGCCGAGCGACTCGAGCACCTGCGCCTCAACGAAGTGACCGATGCGGGCCTTCGCCATGACGGGGATCGACACCTCCGCCATGATCTGCTCGATCAGGTCGGGGTCGCTCATGCGGGCGACGCCGCCCTGGGCGCGGATGTCGGCGGGTACGCGCTCGAGGGCCATCACAGCGACAGCACCGGCGTCTTCCGCGATGCGGGCCTGCTCGGCGGTGACGACGTCCATGATGACGCCGCCCTTCAGCATTTCTGCCAGGCCGCGCTTCACTCGGCTGGAGCCGGTCTCGGACGTGCTCATGAGGGGGTCCCTTCGACGGAGGATGCGCGCTGCGCACGGGTGCTGTGATCAAGATGATGTTGACCTAGGCCAAAAGATAGCATGGGGGAAACGCCGCTTCCTGACCCGTAACGGATGACGAAATGACCCTTCCGATCACCGGCAGCTCTGCCGCCGAGATCGCCGCCAGCGTGCGCGCCCTGATCGAGCGCGGCGAGCTCACACCGGGAGACGCCCTGCCTCCCGTGCGCCAGCTCGCCGACTCCCTCAGCGTCAACCGCAACACCGCGGTGTCGGCGTATCGGCAGCTGACCCAGGCGGGCATGGTCATCACGCGCGGCCGCGGGGGCACCCGCGTCGCCGACCGCTCCCCCGTTGCGCAGGAAGGCTTTGCAGCCGAGAGCGTGCTGCGCGATGTCGCGACCGGCAACCCAGACCCCGAGCACATCCCGAATCCCTCGCGCGCGCTCGCCGGGGTCGTCGGCCGACCCGTGCTCTACGGCGAGCCGGTCATCGACCGCGAACTCGAATCGTGGGCGAGCGAGTGGATGCGCGCTGACCTCGCCCCGGCGGATGTCCGGCTCACGATCACCAGCGGCGCCGCGGATGCGGTTGATCGCCTCCTTGCGCAGGCTCTCGTTCGCGACGACGCCGTCGCGCTCGAAGACCCGTGCTTCTTGACCACGATTCACACGGTGCGCGTGGGCGGTTATCGCCCCGTGCCTGTCCCCGTCGACGACGAGGGCATGACCGTGGCGGGCCTCCGCACCGCGCTCGAGCAGGGCGTGCGCGCGGTCATCTGCACGCCGCGCGCGCAGAACCCGACGGGTGCGAGCCTCGGCGAGCAGCGCGCATCCGAACTACGTGAGGTGCTCGCCGAGTACCCCTACGTGCTCGTCATCGAGGACGATCACTTCTCGATGCTGTCGCGCACGCCGTTCCGCTCGGTCATCGGGCCTGAGCACAAGCGCTGGGCGCTCGTGCGTTCGGTCTCGAAGTTTCTCGGGCCCGACATGTGCCTTGCCGTCACCGCCTCCGACCCCGACACCGCCGAGCGCCTCGCCATGCGCCTCACCCCCGGCACCACCTGGGTCAGCCACCTGCTGCAGCGCCTCGCGCTCTCGCTACTCACCGACGAGAGCGTCGCCGCCGACATCGCGAACGCCGCCCAGCACTATGCGGAGCGCAATGGCGCGTTTGCCGCGCGGCTGAGCGCGCTCGGCGTTCCCGCCACGGCGGGCGACGGCCTGAACCTGTGGGTGGCGCTGCCGGTTCCGGCACGCGACGTCTCCGAGCAGCTCATGCGACGCGGCTGGCTCGCTCGCACGGGCGACGAGTTTTCGCTGGGCGCGGTGCCCACCGACCACCGCCTTCGCCTGACCGTGCACGATCTCTCTGAGCTCGACGCCGATCGACTCGCGGCCGATATCGCGGCCGCCGTGCGTGCCGCGGGCGGGCGACTCGTGCCGGCCGAGGTGAAATGATCGAGGCATGAAGGTGCTCTCGATTCAGTCCGCCGTCGCCTACGGACACGTCGGCAATTCGGCCGCCGTCTTTCCGCTCCAGCGCATTGGCGTTGAGGTGATGCCGGTCTACACCGTGAACTTTTCGAACCACACCGGGTACGGCGCGTGGCGCGGTCCGCTCATCAGCCCCGACGACGTGCGCGAGGTCATCACCGGTATCGAAGAACGCGGCGCATTCCCCCAGATCGACGTGATCCTGTCGGGCTACCAGGGCTCAGAGGGCATCGCCGACGTGATTCTGGATGCTGTCGCCCGCATCACGGAGGCGAACCCCTCCGCGATCTACGCCTGCGACCCCGTCATGGGCAACGCGAAGAGCGGCTGCTTTGTGGCGCCGGCGATTCCGGTGCTGCTGCGCGAGCGTGTTGTTCCGGCCGCCGACATCATCACGCCGAATCAGTTCGAGCTGGGGTATCTGACGAACACCGATCCGGACAGGCTCGAGTCGACGCTCGCCTCGGTGGACCTCGCACGCGCCATGGGGCCGTCGACTGTGCTCGTCACCAGCGTCGAGCGCCCCGACCGCGAGGACGGCACGCTCGAGATGCTGGTCGCCGATGATCACGGTGCCTGGATCGTCACGACCCCGCAGCTGCCCATGAAGGCAAACGGCTCGGGTGACGTGACCGCGGCCCTCTTCACCGCGCACTACCGCCGCACGGGTGACGCCGCCGATGCACTCGCGCGCACCGCCTCGAGCGTCTTCGACCTGCTCAGCAACACCCTCGAGTCGGGTGAACGCGAACTGCAGCTCGTCGAGTCGCAGGAGGCGTATGCCCACCCGCGCATGCAGTTCACGGTGCGTCAGCTGCGCTAACCCCCGCGCGCCGTCGCGCTAGTGCGCGGCGGGCCAGGCCGCGGCGAGCTCGTCGCGCACCTCGCCGAGGAGGCGCGGCACGGCCTTCGTGCGGGCCACGATGGGGAAGAAGTTCGCGTCTTGCGCCCATCGCGGCACGATGTGCTGGTGCAGGTGCCCGGCGATGCCGGCCCCCGCCACCGCACCCTGGTTCATGCCGATGTTGAAGCCATCGCAGCGACTGGTGTCGCGCAGCACGCGCATGGCCGTCTGCGTGAGGCTCGCCATCTCGGCGACCTCCTCGTCGCTCGCCTCGTCGTACGTCGCCACGTGGCGGTACGGGCAGACCAGCAGGTGGCCGCTGTTGTACGGGTAAAGGTTGAGCAAGACGTAGGCATGCACGCCGCGCGCGACGACCAGCCCCGTCGCGTCATCGAGTCCGGGTGCCCGACAAAACGGGCAGCCGGAGCGCTCCCCCGAGCGGTCCTCGTCGTCGATGTACACCATCCGATGCGGCGTCCAGAGCCGCTCGAACGCGTCGGGAACGCCGGCGAAGTCGGCCGCGCGTTCGGTCCCGGAACCTGAGTCGGGGGCGTCGTCGCGCATCCGAATTAGAGCTCCTGCGAGCGGGACGCGATCGCGCCCGTGATGCGGGCGATCGCCTCGTCGACGGGCACACCGTTCAGCTGTGTGCCGTCGCGGAAGCGGAAGCTGACCGCGCCATTCGCACGGTCGTCCTCCCCCGCGATCAAGAGGTACGGCACCTTCTGCGTCGTGTGCGTGCGAATCTTTTTCTGCATGCGGTCGTCCGAGTGGTCGACGTGCGCGCGAACCCCCGCGGAGCGCAGGCGCCCGATCACGTCCTCGAGGTAGTCGGCGAACTGCTCGGCGACGGGGATGCCCACCACCTGTTCCGGGGCAAGCCACGCGGGGAAGGCGCCCGCATAGTGCTCAACGAGAATGGCGAAGAAGCGTTCGATGGAGCCGAACAGCGCCCGGTGGATCATGATGGGCCGCTGGCGGGTTCCGTCGGAGGCGGTGTAGGTGAGGTCGAAGCGCTCGGGCAGGTTGAAATCGAGCTGGATGGTCGACATCTGCCAGGTGCGCCCGATTGCGTCGCGCGCCTGCACCGAAATCTTCGGCCCGTAGAACGCGGCGCCACCCGGGTCGGGGACGAGCTCGAGGCCGGACTCTTCCGCGACCTCCTGCAGTGTCTGAGTCGCGGACTCCCAGAGCGCCGGGTCGCCGACGAACTTGTCGCTCTCGGGGTCGCGGGTCGACAGCTCGAGATAGAAGTCGTCGAGGCCGTAGTCGCGCAGGAGCCCCAGGACGAAGTTCAGCGTGCCCGTGAGCTCGCTCTTCACGAGCTCGGGGGTCGTATAGATGTGCGCGTCGTCCTGGGTCATGCCGCGCACGCGCGTGAGGCCCTGCAGAGCGCCCGACTTCTCGTAGCGGTACACGCTGCC
>DASSWY010000360.1:0-2427 GCA_035704325.1 Microcella sp.
ACCACCTGGACCGAGCCGAACACCGACTTCGAAGAGCGCATGCACGCCGCCATCGACAGGGTACTGGGCGGCGGAGAGCTCACCGAGCTCGTCGACGACTTCGTCGCCGCAATCGCGCAGGCCGGACGGTCGAACGGGCTCGCGGCCAAGCTGCTGCAGCTGACCGGCCCGGGAGTTCCCGACATCTACCAGGGCAGCGAGCTGTGGGAGACGAGCCTCGTCGACCCCGACAACCGCCGCCCCGTCGACTACGACGAGCGTCGCGCCCTGCTCGCCCGGCTCGACGAGGGCTGGCTGCCCGACGTCGATGAGGCGGGCGCCGCGAAGCTGCTCGTCACGAGCCGTGCGGCTCGTGCCCGGCGGGACCGACCCGAACTCTTCACCCGCTACGCGCCGCTGCCCGTCATCGGCGAGGCGGCCCGGCACGCGATCGCCGTCGACCGCGGCGGCGCCGTCGCGATCGCGACGCGCCTGCCCGTCGGGCTGGATGCCCGGGGCGGCTTCGGCGACACGGTGATCGTCTTGCCGCATCGCCCCATCGTCGACGCCTTCACCGGGCGCCGCTACGACGGCGGTGAGCTACGGCTCGACGACCTGCTGCGTCCCTACCCCGTAGCCCTGCTGCTGGAGGAGGAGCGATGAGTGCGGCCACGGCCGACGGCTGGCACGGCGTGGCGGGCGGAGCGGGGGCCCGCGATCGCGCCGTGCGCGTGTGGGTACCGCGGGCATCCGTCGTTCGCCTGCATCGGGAGCGCGACGGCGCCACCGAGCGCATCGAGATGGATGCGCGGCCGGGCGGCTGGTTCGCCCTCGAACAGGCGCTGCGCGTCGGTGACCGCTACGGCTTTCTGCTCGACGATGACGAGCATCCGCTACCCGACCCGGCGTCGCGGCGGCAGCCGGACGGCGTGCACGGGCTGGGTGCGGTCGACGACCCGGCCGCCTACGACTGGCGCGACGCGCACTGGACGGGCCGCCAGCTTGCCGGCAGCGTCATCTACGAGCTGCACCTCGGCACGTTCACCCCCGAGGGCACACTCGACGCCGCCATCGGGCGCCTCGACCACCTCGTCGAGCTCGGCATTGACCTCGTCGAGCTGCTGCCCGTCAACGGGTTCAACGGCACCCACAACTGGGGCTACGACGGGGTGGCGTGGTTCACCGTGCACGAGGGCTACGGCGGGCCAGCCGCCTACCGGCGCTTCGTCGACGCCTGCCACGCGCGCGGCCTCGGCGTCGTGCAAGACGTCGTCTACAACCACCTGGGGCCGTCGGGCAACTACCTGCCGCGCTTCGGCCCGTACCTGCGGGACGGCTCGGCGAACACCTGGGGCGACTCGGTTGCCGTCGACACCCCCGAGGTGCGCCGGTTCATCCTCGACAATCTCGCGATGTGGTTCGACGACTTCCACGTCGACGGGCTGCGGCTCGACGCCGTGCACGCGCTGATCGACGACCCCGACGACCACATTCTCGAGGCGATGGCCATCGAGACGGATGCGCGGAGCGCCCACCTGCGACGCCCCCTGTCGCTGATCGCCGAGAGCGACATGAACGACCCGCGGCTGATCGTGCCGCGCGAGGCCGGCGGCTACGGATTGACCGCCCAGTGGAGCGACGACCACCACCACGCCATGCACGTCGCCGTGTCGGGTGAGACGGCCGGGTACTACGCCGACTTCGCCGCGCCGGACGCGCTCGTGAAGACGTCATCGCGCGGTTTCTTCCACGATGGCAGCTATTCGAGCTTCCGCGAGCGCGAGCACGGGGCGCCGATCCCGCCCGAGGTGCCGTTCTGGCGGCTCGTCACCTGCGCGCAGAACCACGACCAGATCGGCAACCGCGCGGCGGGCGACCGGCTGTCGCAGACGCTCACCGACGATCAGCTGGCAGTGCTGGCCGTGCTGAACCTCACGAGCGCTTCGACGCCAATGCTGTTCATGGGCGAGGAGTGGGGCGCGCAGACGCCCTGGCAGTTCTTCACCTCGCACCCCGAGCCCGAGCTCGGGACGGCCACCGCTGAGGGGCGGCTCGCCGAGTTCGTGAAGATGGGCTGGGACGAGTCGGTCGTGCCGAACCCGCAAGACCCCGAGACCTTCACGCGCTCGCGGCTTGACTGGTCGGAGCTCGCGCCCGACCGCGAGGGCACCGCCCGCCATCGGCGACTGCTGACTCTGCACCGCGAGCTGATCGCGCTGCGCCGGGCGACACCCGAGCTGACCGACCCGCGCTTTGCCCACACGGGTGCGGTGGCCGTCGCCGACGGCCAGGGTGAGCACCCGCTCACGTCATTCCGGCTCGACCGAGGCGCGGGCGTGTTCGACGAGTCCGGCGGTGTGGTGAGTGTGCTCGTGAGCTTCGCCACCGAGGCGACCTTCGATGTGCAGACGCCGAACGACCGCGCCGCGCGCATCTTGCTGGCGACGA